>DAOWNV010000049.1 GCA_030642405.1 Desulfosarcina sp. | reverse complement strand
TCTCGTTCTTTGTGCTCGATCTCTAAATAATCGTGCATGAACTTGGAAAACACCGGCGTCCAGACGGCAAAAATCCATATATACGCAAGATCGGAAATTTCCGGTTTGACAACGATCTTCTCAATTCGGCCGGTTTTGCTATCCCACTGAACCATGTCACATTTACTGACCTGGTGGTCATCTTTCGGAGGATAGAGTCCGATAACCATATCTGCTCTTTTATCTATCAGCGTTTCGTCCGCTAAGGCAAAAGCATCGTCAGGGCCGTAGAGCATGTCGGGAAAGCCCAGCATGATTTTTGCCTTGCTCACAAATGGATAGGCCTGGTCTACCGTGTAGGGGACGCCATAGGGCAGGTTCATCAGTAAATACGCAAAGTCCATCCGCATCATCGAACCGTCGCCATAGTAGCCGGGAATATCCCATTTCCCTTTTCTGATGATAAAATAAACCTTGGAGACCCCGGCAAGCTTGTATTTATCCAGCAGATACTGCGAAACCGCCCTGGGCCCCCCGTTGCCGTCACGGTTGGCACCAAAACCGATGGGCATCAATTCTTTGCTGCAGGGAAGCGGGCCGATACGCGAGGCGATCCCTCCCGCCGGTATGATGCCGACGGCTTCCGGATCACAGCCGGGCTCTTTTTTATCTTTTCGGTTCATCGATATTCTACTTTAAGACCGAGGAATGACGGTATCATAACCGGTTTTTGCCTATCAGTTCCCGATTGCCAGCAAGCCTTTTTTAAGGAAGGAAATACCGGGAATTTTCCGCACGGCAGCAAGACTGTATCGCATAACGCGCTCGACGATCCACCGATAGACGAAATACCCCAATGCAGACGTGCCGTTCATCTGGGTCACACTTTTCAGTGAAAAATCATATCCGTACCCCTTGATGTCCCTGCGATTTCGAAAAGCCAATATGGCCCTGATTTGCTCTCGTGCCGAAAGATCGGATTTCCATTTATCCACATTTTGCTTGTCGGGATCACGGTAATATTCTTTGGCGTTGTACCAGATCTCGCCGGACTTTTCCGTTATGGCCTGTTCGCCGATGTGTGTTTTTTCTCCGGGGTGAAGCATCTGGTCACTCCATTCGATTCCCAGGTGATCGCAGATCCGACGGGTCTCTTTTTCCGGGGCATTGAGCAGGTTTTCGAATACGAGGGTCAACACTTTTTCCGGATGATTATTGACGGCGGAAAAACCGGCATCGAAGCATTTGTTTACGTAGGCGATACTCGCAGAGACACGACGGGTAAAAGACGGGATATCTAGCCCTTTGCCAATGGCCCGTTCTTTCACTTTCTTCATGGAGGAGACGATGGCTCTCGGATCTCTGATAACATGGATGAAATGCGAATCGGGGAATAATTCTATCAATTCGGAGAAGGACAGAATATTCATCGGCGATTTCTCGCTGTAATATTCGACTTTGTTTTTTTCCGCCAGCGGCAGAAAAAATTTTTCAATCAATGATCGAAGATGCGCGTCCACATCCCCTTTGCTACATATAATATCGATCCACCCCCTGGATATGGAATCGTGCAGGATCTTTCTTAAACCAACAACCTCGGGCAGGTGTAGAAATTCAGGCCCGCCGAGGACAAGTGGATGGGAGTCCAACATATTCTGAACCAGGGTCGTTCCCGACCGCGGGGCGCCTCCGACAAAGATCAATCTGCTGCCGCTACCCGATGTCGCCATATGCTCACGTCTTTCGACTGTTTCAGTTTTTATCACAAACCGCCGTACCCTGAGTTATTTCCCAATCGGCGTCCACAAAAATCATGGCAATCTTGGGATTCGGATTGCGGCCGGTACCAAAGACATCCGCCTCGGTGACCTGGATCTGACACGCCCTTTCAACGTGATCCAACTGGTGGGTCTGTGCCCCGCAACCCAATGTCAGAAAATAGGTGCCGGCCAACAGCGGAAGACGTGGGATCCGGCACTCAATGACACCGGCAGGGGCAATATCAGGCAAAGGACCCTTTTGCATCTTCGTCTGGACCCAGAAAATCTTTACACCCATGACCGTCTCGACGATGAAACCGAAATGAGGGTCTTTGATTTCATCATCATGGCGATAATGAATGCGCACGGTCAGGGGGTCACCGGACTGCACCGAAGAAACCGATTCGCCGCGCCGGTCGATGAATTCCACTTTTTGGAGAACCGGTGAATAACCGTTTTTCCTGGGAACATCGGCGATATTATTATCTGTCGCCGATTGGGATATACTGCGTGTATATGCGGCGATAGCCTGGTCGGGTTCGGCGTCCACCATCAATTTACCATTTTCCAGGACAAGCACCCTTTCGCAAAGATGATCGATAGCCGTCATGTTGTGACTGACAAACATGACGGTCCGGCCTTGTCCCGACACCTCGCGCATCTTACCGATGCATTTGGTCTGGAAGGCTGCATCACCGACAGCCAGTACCTCGTCGACGAGTAATATTTCCGGTTCCATGAAAGCGGCGACGGCAAAAGCGAGACGAACTTTCATGCCGCTCGAATAGCGCTTGACGGGTGTATCGATAAATTGCTCAACCCCCGAAAAATCGACAATTTCATCGAACTTATTATCGATCTCCTTTTTCTTCATTCCCAATATGGTTCCATTGAGGAATACGTTCTCGTGGCCGGTCAGCTCCTGATGGAAACCGGTACCGACCTCAAGCAGGCTGGATATGCGACCACGGACCTCCGCCCGGCCACTCGTCGGATCGGTGATTCGGGCCAAGATTTTAAGCAGCGTCGATTTCCCGGCGCCATTACCGCCAATCAATCCAAGGACCTCACCCTTTTTTACTTCGAAGGAGATATCCTTGATCGCCCAGATAATATCATCCTGTTGATGGTCGGCAACCAAATCAGATGTATCAACATCGTTGAAGGTATACAAAGACCGGTAGTTCCTGTAGTTTTTCAAAGGGCTTTTAACAAAATCAAAGAGCGTCTTTCCGAAGCTGTCGTGGATTTTGTCTTTTACCCCGATGCGGTAAATTTTTTTTATATGCTCTACCTTAATTGCCAATTCGTTGCTGCTCATAAAAAGACCTTATGCACGGGTGTTTGAAGAACCCAACCTCGATTCAGAATCAAATGACGTCGACAAACACCCGTTCCATCCGTTGGAAATAGTAGGTTCCGGTAACCAGGAGAATGACGGCGCTGATCATACCCGGCAGGATGAACTCCCAGGAAAATGGAATCCCAAGCAAAGATGCACGAAACCCTTCGATGACGCTGACGATCGGGTTCAGCGAGTAAAGGGTTCGAAAATTACCGGATATGGAGGATGATGAATACACAATGGGGGCGGTATACATCAACATTTGAATGAAAAACGGCATGGCGAACTTAACGTCCCGAAAGCGGATGGCCATGGCGGACAACCACACGCCGACACCGGCGGCAACACACATCATCAGCCCGATAAACAGCGGCAGAAACAACAGATTCCATGTGGGTGTGACCCCATAGTAAAAAAAGAGCGGTAGGATCAGCAACATCGAAATAGAAAAGTCGACCAGTTTCGCCAATATTGGGGTAACCGGGTATATCAGGCGGGGAAAATAAACTTTACCCAGCATATTCTGCCCGGTTACCAGACTCTGGCTCGACGTGGTCATGGCCTGGGACATAAACGTCCATGGAATAATGGCGACGCTGGAAAATAAAATGTAAGGGATACCGTCGGTACCTATCTTGGCGACCTTTCCAAAAATGATCGAAAAGATCACGATCTGAACGAGGGGTTGCAATATGGCCCATAAAAATCCGAGAATCGTCTGAGCATACAGTACTTTGATGTCACGCCAGACGAGAAAATAGAAAAGATCTCTATATTCGAATAACTCCTTGAAGTTAATGGCCTGCCAACCGGTACGCGGTTTAATTATGGTCACCTGGGATCCAATTGGATCACTATTGTTGCTAAATGAGAAGAATGCCATGATCATCCATATCGTCAGAGATTTAATTTAAAAGTCCTATTAAACAGGCGAAATTTCATATTATTTTAGCCAGCTTTATCAGTTTTCATGCAAGTCCCAGGTCCTATCTTTGCCGGACTACTCGGGCCGGGTTTCCCACGGCGATACAATTTTCCGGAATACTTCGTGTCACGACCGCCCCTGCACCGACAACGGCATCATTGCCAATTTGCACACCGTCCAACACGATCACGCCAAACCCCAACCATACCTCGTTTCCGACAACTATTCCACCTCGACTCGTCATCTGTTGCTTACGCACCGGAATGCCGGGTACGGCACCGTGATCATAGGAATAAAATCCACAGTGGGGGGCGATCTCGCATCCCTTTCCGATGGTTATCGGCCCCTGGTAGGAGACAATTTGACATCGGGGCTGTATGTGGGTATGAGCATCGATTCTTATTGTGCCGCCGCTTCCCGTATGTAATGTGGTATCTCTGTGGATATGAACATCTTCGGATAGAGACACCGGACCACCATCACGATCCTTATAAATGTTAACCCCGTCACCGATAAAGCATGCCTTGCTCAAATGCAAATCATCATGGCATATTTTTGCTGACGGAGAGATATATCCATACGGACCGTACTCAGATATCGGGACACGGCCACAGGAAGAGGGTTGGCCCCAGCCTGCGATGGCGCAGGCCGTTCGACCCAAAGGACTCAGCCCGGCCCACTTCATCCAGAGTCGTGCCCACAATGATTTGATTCTTATCGTTAACGTCATATGCCGATCAATAAAGGTTTTTACATAATGAATCGATTTACCCTAACGTTGCAACTATCGGATTCACGACGATTCCGTGATAGACAGGATCTGGTTGGCCTTCACATTCTTGAGGCGCTGAACTATACCGCTCGGCCATCTTACGATTATTTGATCAACCTTTGCATACTTCCCCAGGCCAAAGTGCAGCCGCTGGTGGTTTTGGGTGATTCGGTGCATGCCTCCGTTTTGTTCACGAATCTGAACAATACCGTCAACAATGAGTTCGACGCGGGCACCAATTCCATCTCGGTTGGATTTGACACCGATCAGGTCGATTTCCAGCCAATGGTTGTCGTTTCCCGCATTTCGAAATAGTTGATGGGGGCCATTTACTGTCAGCGGCGAAGTCGGGTCGTGCCCGTTGGTGACGAACAGATCCAGAAACCCATCCCCGTCGTAATCAGCCGTTGCCACTACGTCGCTTCTTCCGAATCGACTTCCCGCAGCGCCGCCCGCACCGGGCACCAGCGTAAAATTGCCCTTGCCATCGTTTTCCAGCAAGCGGTTGGGAAGATTAACCACCGGCCCCGTACAGGTAAGATAAAGATCCATATCCATATCATTGTCAAAGTCGCCGGTCGCCACGAAATAGCATGATGAGTGCCCCCCCGCGTCTTCTGCCAACGGCTTTTCCACAAACCGCCCCTTCCGCTGAAGAAGCAAGGTATCGACCCCTTCTTCTTCGAATCGATTGAAAATGATGGTTTGGAAATTCGTGATTTTGCTTTCTGACTTCACCAGGAAATCGACGAAAATGCTCGGATGGAAATTTCGAATGATCCAAATACGCTTCTCGGGATCATAGGAAATCGATGCACCCTCGAATGCCTTGGTTTCAGGATCGACGGGGCCATGTGTATCGGGATTTCGTGAAGAAAGCGTAAACCTTCGATTAGAAGGGTGTTTCCCACCGGAACCGATGAAAATCCTCGAGAGGGGAAGCCATTCTGGAAAAATCTGAAAAAAGACATCATCGTCGGCAGTGAAGCTGACCGCCTTGGGTCCTTTCGGGGCGGCTCCGTAACAGGTGATGTACCCCTTGATCTCGCCAGGCGATGTCTGTATCGCATCAGAGGGCATGTAGGTACCGTGGGCAAGGTAGAGATCCATTTTCTGATCGCCGTTGAAATCGGCGACAGCGGCATCACTGATTCCGGTTATATCTGAAAATCCCAGTCCATAGGTAATTTCCTCGAAAGGTGCGTCTTCAATCTCATAAATTCGAGTGGGCTTGGAATAAAAAAGCAGATCAGCATATTTATTGGAGGACAGATCTCCCAGTTGCGCAAACTCGAGGTGCCATTGTGCCCAAAAGGTTTGGCGGGAAGGATATTTGAAATCCATCAACCGATAAAGCCGCCCTAGGATGTTTTCCTTTTTATCCAAATAGCGATCTTTAAATTGAAATTCCTCGTTGGCAGCCACAAATCGATTATCCTTTTGCAGGTACAATATCGATCCTGGTTGGTTGCTTCCTCGCGTATTCACGACGAGTAAATCGAGAAAACCGTCCCGGTTGGCATCGAACCAAAGGGGCATCCGGGCCATACCATTCACGGCCAGGCCATAATCGGCGGCGCATTCTACCAATCTCTTGTTGTGATTAATAAACAGATGGTTTTTCCCAAAACCAAGGTTTAACGTTCCGTCCTCATTCTCTTTAAAATCAACGACTTCTACGAGGTCCTGATCGCCATCGTTATCGAAATCCGCCCAGGCGGCACCATGGGTGTCCGCTTTTGGATCGCCCGTCCAGACCTGATCGATGATGTCCGTAAAGGTTCCATTCTTCTCGTTTAAATAGAACGTGGGTTTGGTATTATGATTGCCCACCCAAAGGTCCGGCCATCCGTCTCCATTGAAATCGCCCCATGATGCGCCAAATGTTGTTCCGCTGTGCCTCATGCCGGCCGAATCAGTTACTTCATCGAATAATATACCAGCGTGCCCCATAATGGGAGTTGCCATTATTATGAAAAAAATGGTCAAACAATGCATAGAAGAACTGATGATCGTGCACATAATGCCTGATCTCGTTTTGCAACTGGGCGTAGTTTTCATTTTTTCCTCTATTAAATAATGATTTCGGAAAGTTATCTCAATCCAAACAGGGCTATTGAGCGGGAGGAGGTTCGGTCATATGTAAAATTTGATCTGCAGAAATCGCCTCAAGCTCCGACATGACACCGCTGGGCCATCTGATGGTGATGCGGTTGGCTTGGGGATTTGGCCCAAGTCCGAAATGAATCCGCTGATGATTTTGGGAAAAACTGTGTATCCCACATCCTTGATTCCTTATCTGAGTCACGCCACCGGCTTCGAGTTCAATTACAGCACCAATTGCATCGCGGTTGGAAGCCGTTCCTTGCAAATCGATTTCGAGCCAGTGATTCTCATTGCCGAGATTACGAAAAAGCTGATGAGGCCCTTCATTGGAAAATGGCGGATTCCCTGCCCCGTTGGTGACGAACAGGTCCAAAAAACCGTCTCTGTCATAGTCTGCCGAAACCACTTGATTTCCGATTCCCAATTCACTGCCCGCAGCGCCGCCTGCATCTGCTACCTTTGTAAAATTTCCGCTGCCATCATTTTTAAGTAGGATGTTTGGTAAATTTTGTGCAAGGCCGGCACACACCAGATAAAGATCCATGTCCATATCGTTGTCGAAATCCCCCGCCACAACGGACCAGGAGGCGGTCTTTGAGCCAGAGTTGCCTGAATCCTCGCTGATTTTGAAGCCTTTGGGCCCATTGATCAAGAGCGTATCGGTCCGTGGGCCATCGCTATTATTAAATCCTACGCGGTCGAGTTGTTCGATGGGGTGCGTCGCGCTGATGACGACATTGAAATAGGGTAAAACACTTTTTAATTGCCACAAGTGTTGATCCGGATCATAGCTAATGGCAATTCCGACACGATCCGTTGTCCTAGGGGCTTGATGAATGCTCGGATCATCTTGATTCAGGCGAACCGGCGTCCCATCGATCGGAATCGGCAGTCGGTCTCCGATGGCGACCTGGGGCAATGATTGCTGGGGTGCGGACGGATCGACCCACGGGGTATAAAGACGAAACGTCACATCGCCTCGACTTTTAAACTGGATGGTTTGGGAATCAGTGACGTTTCCCAATCGCATCATCCCCTTCAAGGTCGAGGGGCCGACCTGATTGACGCCCCAAAAATAAGAAGATCTCGCCAGGAAAATGTCCATCTGATGGTCACCGTTAAAATCCTCGATGACGGCATCTTGAACGCCGCTTGCATTCGGCAGGCCTAACCCGGCGGTAATTTCCTCGAATGGAACATCCACAACCGAATAAGCCCGCATTGGCTTGACGAAAGAGACCAAGTCGAGGTGACGGTCACCGATCAGGTCGCCGAGAAGGGGAAATACTTCCGCCGGTTTAATCGCACCGGCTCTCAGCTTGAATCTAAAATTGATCATGTTGGTGAATAGATCCATCCCCTTTTCTTTCAACGACCGCTGGCCCGAAGGGTAGAATTTCAACCGATCATTAGCAGGTACAAATCTGTTTTCGCCCTGCAAAAATATGGCAGAAGGTGCGTTACCTCCCGGCCGGAAGCGATTCATCAACAGCACATCAAGCTTTCCATCACGGTCCGCGTCAAACCATAATGGTGTGCGCCCCCTCCCATATGGATAGTCCAAATCAAAACGGGCCGCTTCGTCCCGCAATCGTCCTCCCTGATTGACAAACAGGTAGTTTGGACAACTTGCCTCCCCTCCCCCCCCCCCGGTGGTTACAAAAAGATCCTGATCGCCATCATTGTCAAAATCAACCCAGGCGGCACCGTGAAAGTCAGCGGGCAGGTCCCCAACGATCACATCCGCCGCGATATCGAGGAAGGTCCCGTCCTGTTGGTTCAGATATAAGCTGGGGTGTTGATGCCAGTGGTTGGAAACCCACAAATCAGGCCACCCATCACCATTCACATCTCCCCAGGCGGATGCCGCGGTGGAATGCAGGTGGTAAACGCCGGATTGCTTCGATACTTCCTCAAAACGAATGTCCGCCGAACCAATGGAAGGAATGAAAAAGAGCAACATCAGGCAAGCGGTCACCCCACCACCTTTTGGCATCCAAGCGGTCCACCGATTTTGGCATCCCAAAGTATTCATTTTTATCCTTTTGATACCAATATGTTAGCTATCATCTTCCATAATGTTTACGCAACATTGGGGTCAACGGTGCTGAGAAGAAACGGCGCCCATACCAATACCGTCATATTTTACAACGCTCTTTTTATCCAACATGCGGCGCCCATCAATGAAAACTGGTTGTTCATCACGATTTTTTATCATATCCGGTAGCGCATTGAACGCCTCCCATCGGGTCAGAATAATGATGACCTGAACATCTTCAATGGTCTGTTGCAAAGTTTCACAATATTGGATTCCGTCGCTACCGAAAATTTTCCGCGCTTCATGGCCTGCAACAGGGTCATAGGCTTTAATGGATGCTTTTTCCTTAAGCAGTTCCTGAACGATGGGTATCGCCGGTGATTCCCGCATGTCATCCGTTCCCGGCTTAAAGGCCAAACCCAACACGGCAATGGTAACCTTATTGAGGGAGGGGAAATACTTATTAAGGAGGGTTAACATCTTGAATGGCTGTTTTTCATTAATCGTCACAACCGCTTCGAGTAGGCGCATTGGCGTCCCGGAACGCTTCCCATGGGAAATCAGTGCCTTGACATCCTTTGGAAAACAGCTCCCGCCAAAACCGCAGCCAGCTTCAATGTAGGTTGTGAATGCCGGTACGATTCGACCACCGTCATCAGTGATTGGCGACAAACGCTTGTCAAGATGAACACCTTTCATCACATCGACAACATCAATATCACCTAACGCCGCACTGAGGTTGGCTATTTCATTTGAAAAGGATATCATCGTTGCCAGCAATGCGTTTGATGTGTATTTGATCATCTCTGCCGTTTTCATGTTCACTGACAAAGTCTCGACATGGGTAAATGGCGAGTAGAGTACATTCAGAACGTCGAGGGTCTTGCTGCAATCGGCACCGAGCACAATTCGGTCCGGATCCATAAAATCCTCAACCGCTTCACCTTCCCTGAGAAACTCAGGGTTCATTCCAACACCGAAATCAACGCCGGCACGCTTTCCGGAAAACTCCTCAAGAATAGGTCGCACAACCTCATTCGTCGTTCCCGGTACGACCGTGCTTTTGACAACCACAACATGGTAGTCATCTCTATTGCGCAACGCTTCGCCAATCTGCCTCGACACCGTTTTGATGAATGTGAGATCGATTTCATCTCCGTTAAAAGGAGTGCCAACAGCAATAAGGGAGACGTCTGATTGCCGGACAGCCGTAAATAGATCCGTCGTAGCAGACAATCTCCGGCCGATATTCTTCTTTAGAAGTTCCTCCAGGCCCTTCTCATAGATGGGGGAGACACCCTGGGTGATCTTTTCGATTTTCCGCTTATCAAGATCAACACATATGACTCGATGACCTTTTTCAGCCAAGCATACCCCCGAGACGAAGCCCACATATCCAGTACCGATTACAGAGACCCTCATCTACGCCTCCTCTCCGCCGCGATTACCGGAATACCATATAAGCGATCGTCTCAAGCCTTCTTTCAATCCAATTCCAGGCGCATAGCCCAACTCAGAACGAGCTTTATCGATTATGGGACAGCGCCGGTTTGGATTATCAACGAGGTAGTCTTTTTCCTTGTTAAGCTGTTTGACCAATGATCCCTGATAACCAAAGAGAGATTTGGAAATTTGGATCACTTCCTCAGCAAGCTCGGCAATGGATATTTCTGGAGTGTCGGCACCGATGTTGTAAGGTTGCCCATCTCTCCCATTCAACAATACTTTGTAATGCCCGATAATGGCGTCCGCCACGTAGCAGAATGTGCGGGTGGGCGAACCGTCGGAGTAAATAACGATATCTCGGTTATTCAGAACATCACGGGAAAAATCAGGCAGCGCCCGTCGATCAGTAATTTTTAGACCCGGCCCATAATTGTTGAATGGTCTGGTAATTTTTACGGGCAGCCTGTGCTGCCTGGCGAAATTGACACATAGCGTCTCGCCATATCTTTTCGACTCATCATAACATGCTCGGGGTCCGGTGAAGGAAACGTTTCCGTTATAATTCTCCGGAGTTGGTATATTCTCAGGTAAAGGATCCCCATAGACCTCGCTGCTTGAATAAAAGAGGAACGCCTCCACCGGCGATCCTTTTTCCTTCCGGCCCATACAATAGTCCAATAGAAAGCGGAGCCCGCCGACGTTGGCATCCATTGTCTCAATCGGATTTTTTCGGTAATAGATCGGCGTGGCAATCGACGCCGCATGGACGATATATTGAAAATCAGCAATATCTTTGGGCAGCGGGTGGGTAATATCATGACGGGTAATCGTAAGGTTCGCTTCATTTGCCAGGTTCTTTAGCCAATCAGGCAGCCCTCGAATAAAATTATCATAAACCGTGAGGTTGATCTTTCGGGATGGTTCAACCTGATCATTTCGGAACAGAATCGATTGCACAAGGTAGTATCCTAAAAAGCCTGCACCTCCGGTTATTAGAAGATTTTTCCCCTCCATACGGGAAAATTCTTCCTGCAATTTTTCGTTGATGTAGGCAAGATCCTTTTTAACGACATCCTGGGCTGATTCCATAAACACCATTCCAATTCGCCTTGTCTTGGGTTACCATTTTTTCCAGGGGGGAGCGCCACGTTGCCACAAGTCTTCCAGCAACATTTTATCCCTGAGTGTATCCATCGACTGCCAAAAACCATCATGCCGGTAGGCGGCCAACTGTCCATCATGGGCTAAATTTCGCAATGGCTCCTTTTCAAACACGGTGGCATCGCCCTCAATATATTTGAGAACCTGCGGTTGAAGAATGAAAAAACCGCCGTTTATCCATGCACCATCACCTTTCGGTTTTTCTTTGAAAGACAATATTTTATCCTGGGAATCATCTAATTTAAACGCACCAAACCGGCCTGGCGGTTTTACGGCTGTCAACGTCGCCAGCGTTTTCTGACTTTGATGAAATGCAATCAATTCGCTGATGTCGAGATCAGACACCCCATCTCCGTATGTCATGCAGAATGTTTCATTTCCGATGAATTTTTCGACCCGTTTAAGACGTCCCCCGGTCATTGAGCTATCACCGGTATCAATCAGTGTTACCTTCCAAGGCTCAGTCCCGTTTTGATGAATCTGCATGTTATTGTTACGCAAGTCAAAGGTAACATCGGATCGGTGGAGAGCGTAGTTAGAGAAAAATTCTTTGATCATATGCCCTTTATAACCCAAACAGATGATAAAATCGTCTATCCCATGAGCTGAGTAAATTTTCATTATATGCCAAAGGATGGGCTTTTCACCAATCTCCACCATCGGTTTGGGCCTGACGCCTGTTTCTTCGGACAACCTCGTTCCAAATCCCCCCGCCAAGATTACCGCCTTCATAATATACCTCTTTAAAGGAAATAGTTGTGGAAAACGTATAGCTCCGCAGCCTCAGTTACAGAAATTTCCGAATAACTGTGTAATCGGTCAACAAGCTTACGGTCGGAGTGAAATTGCCTTTTCCGCCGACACCTTCATCTAACGAAACGGTTACCATAAATGTTTATGGTAACAGTATCAACTCATTTGATAGATGCCGGTGGGGTTTTCTTCCCGGATAATCGAACGTTCTGCATAATTAATATCGGCATTGTCCCTGAAATAAAAAGGCCAAAATGGATATTTTTTAATCAAGGACATCTACACAAAGAAGGCACTCCCCGACTCCCTCTAAAATACTCGAAAAACCTCTTAATTGCATATGGAGAATGATCAAAGATTAGATACGCGAACGATGATTGTTGTCGGCTTTTGACGGGATGGGCGAAATGACTGCCTCAGATGAAATGAAGTTTGTGAGCATGCATGGGGCGGTAAACCCTCACCGCCCCATGCATTTTATTGAATTTATGGTTGATTTATATCATTAGAACATCGTGTTGATAAAACATCCACCACCACCATCGTCCCCGACAGGAGGAGGCGGAGGCGTGCTGCTGTTGCTTACGGTCACATCGGTCGTG
>DAOWNV010000070.1 GCA_030642405.1 Desulfosarcina sp. | reverse complement strand
GCTCAACGGTTTTCAAGACCGCCGCCTTAAACCACTCGGCCATCCCTCCACAAGAATAAGTCGCCACGGTATCATTTTGGTTTATCAGCGTCAATCCCTTAAATGAAGGTTGACATCAAAGATCTTTTATGATGTTCCTCCGGTCACAATTAGTTTTATAAATTCGTCTTTTTGGAGGCAAGTGGATATGAAACAGAAATATGTCGTTCTTTTGAACCATGATGCTGGAACCCTGACCATTCAGGAGTATGCGGAGTTGGATAAGGAGATGCTCTCCTTGCTGTGCGAAGAGTCTTACGATGTTGAGGCGATTAAAATTGCTATGAAAAAGGACCTAAACTCCCTGGTCCTGGCGCTTCGGACAAATAATATGTATCCTCCCGGTATTTACACGGAGCGTATCGCAAATGCCATCATTGAAATGTTCCAACCTGGAGGGAATACATCCGCTGAGCTATTTTTCGAAGAACGGGACTTATTCGAAAACACAGACGAAGAGATCATTGACGAATCCGCTGACGACAGTGACGACAGTGACGACAGTGACGACAGTGACGATAGTGACGATAGTGGAGTGGGCGTAGATGACCTTCTTGATGAAGAAATCAGCGATGATTTTAAAGGGAAAGACATCCCCAAAGATCTGAACAAGAAAACCAATATACCCGATCCCGTCGATAGCGTGGATGACGCGTAAAGCGTGTAGTGTAACCGCATTTGTAAACCATGATTGAAAATCATTGTTGTAGGAGTGGGTCATGCACACGACAAACTGGATAGAACTCCAAATTCGACAGTGACAACACCATATTGATGGCAACGCAATCGGTGGGATTATGAAACGCTAATCCCCCTATGGAAAAAATGCCTGCATCATTGGTGAGGTGCATGACAATCATCCCGGATGCGTTTTCATGAAAACTCGCATTGGCGGTGAGCGAATCGTGGATATGCTGACTGGTGAACAGCTTCCTCGCATATGTTGAATATTATTTATTCCAAACACATCAGAAATACACAGCTTATCCTGGCTGTGTTGACGGTCCTGGCATGCATTTCCTGCTCAACCAAAAAGGAACTTAATTTTTCCGGCAAAACCATGGGGACCACATATCACATCAAGGTGGTGGCAGGCTGGTTTACGTCGGGTTCAGATTTGCAAAAACAGATCGACGATCGTCTATTGGCCATCAACCGGAGCATGTCCACCTACGACCCCACAAGCGAAATCAGCCGGTTCAATGTCACCGCTTCCACAACCGAAGCGTTTACACCATCCGATGACTTTCTCAACGTCTTGAAGGTGGCCGCCAAATTGTACAAACTCACCGATGGCGCATGGGACGGAACCCTTGACCCGTTAATCACTTTATGGGGGTTCGGTAGAAAAGGGGCTTCCGACCGGATGCCGGAAAAAGAAGAAATCCAACAGGCCCTTTCTAAGGTTGGATTCAACCGCATCTTGCTTAACCCGTCAGGAACCATAGGCAAACGAGATCCCACTGTCTCTATAGATTTGGCCTCCATTGCCAAAGGGTACGGTGTGGATGAAATCTCCCGAGTTTTAGGGAAAGAGGGTTTTTCAAATTTTTTAGTGGAAATCGGCGGTGAAGTCTTTGCCCGCGGTCATCGTAAAGACGGCAAACCGTGGCGGGTCGGTATCAACCGTCCGGACAGAGAAGCGGCGTTCAATGATATTTATCGGGTGGTGCCCCTAACGGACCGCGCAATGGCCACCAGTGGTGACTACCGCATTTTCTTTCAGATCGGCAATCATTATTACTCTCACATCCTCGACCCTAGAACCGGCCTCCCCGTTCGTAACGGCGTGGTCAGTGCAACGGTGGTAGCGGCAAACTGTACGGTAGCCGACGGTCTGGCCACAGCATTGATGGTGATGGGACCGGAAAATGGTATAGCACTGGTAAATCGCCTGCCATCCGTTCAATGCCTGATTGTCGTCAGGGAACATGATGGAACACTTACCAATCATGCGTCCAAGGGTTTTTTGAATTGACAATACCCATATTGTCTTATATTTGACATATTAACCCATAACAATCTCTATGATATTGATAGGTTATAGTAAAAACCAGCTGGGATTTTTACCTATAGATAATTCTGGTCACGTGAGAAAAGGAAGGTGAAAAGTGGAAATTGCCGTACTGCTTAAACAGGTTCCGACCACCGAATCGCTGATCGATATTGCCGATGACGGTGTTAGCATTAAAACCGATGGCATCAACTGGGTCATGAATCCATACGATGAAATGGCCGTGGAGGAAGCCCTTCAGACACGCGATGAGGTGGGAGGAAAAGTTACCGTTTTTTCCCTTGGACCGGAGAAAGCGGTGGCGGTCCTGCGAACAGCGCTGGCAATGGGTGCGGATGCCGCTGTACGAATCGACCCGGAAGATAAAATCTTAGACGGTATTGCCGTTGCCAAAGTTATAGCAGGCGAGTTGAAAAAAGATGCCTTCGACCTGGTCATTGCCGGTCATCGTGCAGTGGATGACGACAACTTTCAGATAGGACCCGCCGTTGCCGAAATTATGAACATTCCCCATATCTCAATGGTGATTGAAAAAAACATTGCAGATGGCAAGATTAAATGCACCCGAACCATCGAAGGTGGTACGATTGAGTTGGAAACCGCCTTGCCTGCGTTGATTACAACCCAACGCGGTCTCAACGAACCTCGCTATGCCAGCCTGACGGGAATCATGAAGGCAAAGAAAAAACCAATCGATACCCGTCTCTTGTCCGAAACCGGGACCGATCCGGGAACCCCCATGGTAGAGACCATTGCCATGCGATTACCCCCTCAACGGCAGGGAGGCAGAATGATCGATGGAGACAGCGCTGCAGATAAAGCGGCACAACTCGTAAAAGCGTTGAGGGAAGAAGCCAAGATCATCTAATCAGGGAGAATAAATATGTCACAAGCCGTATTAGCTATTACCGAACAGATAGACGGTTCATTTAAAAATGTTTCTTTCGAAGTGATTTCTGCAGGAGCCAAAATTGCCGGTAGTCTCAAAGGTCAACTGGCCGTAGCGGTAATGGGTTCTGATATCGAAAATATTGCCGGTCAGGCGGCCGAGTATGGAGCAGAAAAAATTTTGGTGGTCGATCATGACGGATTGAAGGACGGCCTTTCGGATGCATGCACCCAGGCAGCGGCCCAATTGGTGGAAAAAACCGATCCCTTGGTTGTAATGATTGGTGCAACATCATTGGGCAAAGACATCGCAGCCCGGCTTTCCGCCCGTTTGAATGCCCCCCTTGCCATGGATTGCGTGGATGTCCGTGTTGATGGCGATCAGGTTGTGGCCACACGTCCCATGTACGGAGGGAAGGTTCTGGCGGATGTGCGACTGACAGGAAGTCCGGCAATTGTCACCATTCGTCCCAGGGCCATAAAGGCCGTTGTTGCCCCGGGTGCCGGTGAGGTGGAAAAGGTGGATATCAATTTGGATGGTACAAGGTTGAACCTTGTGGAAAAACACATGGAAACCGGTAAAATAGAACTGACGGAAGCCGATGTGGTTGTTACCGGAGGTAGGGGCATGGGTGGTAAAGACTATGGTGTGATCGAAGCATTGGCCGAATCTTTAGGCGGTGCAGTAGGGGCCTCTCGCAGCGCCGTGGACGAAGGCTGGCGGCCCGTTGCCGACCAGGTGGGTCAAACCGGTAAAGTTGTGGCCCCCAACCTGTATGTCGCCTGCGGTGTTTCCGGTGCCATCCAACATCTGGCGGGAATGGCCTCATCGCGTGTGGTGGTTGCCATCAACAAAGATCCGGAAGCACCGATTTTCTCGAAATGTGATTTCGGTATTGCCGGGGATCTGTTTGAGGTTGTACCGGCCGTGACTGCAGAGATCGAAAAGCTGAAAGACTGATTTCCAGCGTTCTATTCATCATAGGTGTTTCAATAGATAATTACAAAAGGTCGTCCGAAAAATCGGGTGGCCTTTTGCATTCTTTAATGGTTTTTGATAGATGGTTACAGATGCAGGTATACATAGAAAGCTTAGGTTGTGCACGCAACCAGGTGGACAGCGAAAACATGGCCGGACTATTGTGTTTAGACGACTGGACTCTAATCCAAGATCCGGCCCAGGCCGATGTCATCGTTGTTAATACGTGCAGTTTTGTGGAGTCGGCCATAAACGAGTCCATTGATACAATTCTGGAATTGGCCCGGTTTAAAAAAAAGGGCCGTTGTAAACGAATTATTGTTGCCGGATGCCTGCCGGAGCGGTTCCGTGAAGCCATAACTGATGCCCTTCCCGAAGTGGATCAATTTTTGGGAACCGGTGCTTTTTCCAGCATTGTCGATGCCGTGAACGGAAAATTGGCCACAAACACCTGCATCCTGCCCGATCCTGACCAGATTTCCATGGAAAAAACCGAGGTAAGGCATCAAGATAATGTTCATACGGCATACTTGAAAATCGCGGAGGGCTGCAGTCGCCATTGCACCTATTGCATTATTCCCCGGTTGCGGGGTCGCCAAAAAAACCGGCCTTTGCCTAAGATCCTTGAAGAAGCCGGCCGGTTGATTGGTCTCGGTGTAAAGGAATTGAACCTTGTGGCCCAGGACACGACCTGTTACGGCAATGATAGCACAGCAACCTTTGGTTTGGATTCGGTGCTGACGAATCTCACCCAACTGGACGAAAATGTTTGGATTCGTTTTTTATATGGTCATCCGGAAAGCATTACAAACCGAATCATTGAAACGGTTGCTTCCCATGGCAACCTATGCCCCTACTTCGATCTACCTGTTCAGCACGCAGCTGCCAATGTATTGAAAAACATGGGACGGAATTATGGAAAACAGCAATTGCTGCACCTGTTCAATCGTATCCGATCGACTGTTCCAGGGGCTTCTATCCGAACGACCCTGATTGTTGGGTTTCCCGGCGAAACCGATGCCGATTTTGACGAACTGATGGATTTTATGGAAGATGTGAGATTCGATCACTTGGGTGTATTCACCTATTCCGATGCTCAAGATCTACCTTCCCATCGGTTGCCCGAGCACGTCCCGGAAGAAGTTGCACAGTCCCGATATGACTCCCTCATGGCCCGACAAATGGAAATCTCGGCTGATAATTTAGCAGTCATGATAGGCAAAACCATACCTGTATTAATTGAAGCATCGCCCGAGCCCCATCTATACGAGGGCCGATCCATGGTGCAGGCACCCGAAGTGGACGGTATCACCTTTGTCCAAACGACACCGGATGAAATCCAAACCAGCGTTGGAGAAATCGTACCGGTAAAAATTACTCAGGCGCTGGAATATGACCTCATTGGAAAGATTGTATGACCGATCTGAAACATAAAATACTCACTGCTGTCACTGAAGATCTTAGTGCCATCGAAAAGGCGCTGAATGAAAACCTGAACCCCCATTTCGATCTTGTTTCCAGGGTGGCCGGACACATTCTTTTCGCAGGAGGAAAGCGTTTACGACCCCTATTAATGATTCTCTGTGCCCGCCTCTGTGGGTATACTGACCGCAATACCGCACGGTTTTCAACCATTTTTGAATACCTCCACGCAGCCACTTTGCTTCATGACGACGTTGTAGACGGAGCCACCCTTCGCCGGGGCAAGCAGGTTGCCAATCACAAATGGGATACCCCCACCACGGTTCTTACCGGCGACTTTCTTTTGGCTCGGGGGCTCTCCATCGCTTCTCAAACGGGAAGCTACGAAGTGATCGAAACCATCGCCGAGATCACCGAAAATATGAGCCAAGGTGAAATTCGCCAGTTGGAAAGAAAAGGGGATATCAGCCTTACTGAAGAAGATTATTTAGAGGTCATTCATTGCAAAACGGCTGTTCTTTTTCAAGGGGCCTGCCGGACCGGTGGTCTGGTGGCCGGGGCTGCAACGGACAGGGTTAAGCGATTGGCTGACTATGGTTACCACCTTGGAATGGCCTTTCAGATGGCCGACGACCTGCTGGACTATACCCAGGATTCATCATCACTGGGCAAACATGCAGGTGCCGACTTGAGGGAAGGGAAACTGACGCTTCCATTGATCTACTCCTTGGCTTGGGCCAAAGATAAAGATCGGAAACAAATGGTTGCCTTGCTTAATAATCCTGATTTTTCTCAACCCGAATTTGTTCACCTGGTGGAAATGATGAAAACCTATGGGGGTATCGCGTATACCCAAACACAGGCAGATATGCATATTCAGAAAGCCAAAGCCGCCATTGAGCCGTTTGAAGATTTTACAACACAGGAAATTCTGGTTGATATTGCCGAATATGCTCTGGTTCGCAAACTATAAACAGACCCAACCACAAACAAGCTTGGTGGGAAGGAAACTATGTCCGATCACAATACAATGCAAAAATGGATCAGGTCCGTTTGTCTGTTTCTTTGTTTAGCCCTTGTTGCCACTGCCGGCCATGGCCGGAGCCGTCCTGTGGTCAAAAAACTGAAAGTGTTGGGAACTGCCGTTATTCATAAAAAAAATCAGGCTCAGGCCAGGAAAGATGCAGTGGACAACGCGTTGACGATAGCTGTGGGCCAAGTCGTAATGGAAATGCTGACAAGTGAGACGGTAACGCGTCGATTTCAGATCATCAACGATACAATATTGTCCAAAAAAAATAACTATATTCAAAACTACCGTGTGATAACAAAATCCGTTTCAGGTTCGACAATTCGGGCACTTGTAGACGTCGATGTTTCCGTTGATCGGATCAGCCAAGATCTTTCCGGTTTGGGACTGGCCAAAACCGATGCAGTTTATCCGAGAATCGTATTCATGATAGCCGAAAGAAATATTCAAAACGAAAGCTTTATCTATTGGTGGGGAGATAAACAACTACGAAACCGTACAATATCCGAATCTTCCATAGCTGGTGCATTTCAAGATGACGGATTTAAGATCGCCGGTATCCCGGATTTGGCTTCACCATTAGGGCTTCCTGTGAACATACCGGAAAAGCAAATGATGGTTCTGGCAAAGCAATTGGGTGCGGATGTGTTGATTGCAGGTTCAGGCACGGCGGTTTTTGCTTCGGGCACCCATGAAACTACGAAAGCCGTTGAGGCGATTGTCGATGCGCGGGCACTCAGGGTAAAAACCGGTGAACTCATAGGCCAAACGCACAAAAAAAATGTGATTTCCAACCAAGAGGAAACCACCGCGGCCAACAAGGCCCTGGCTGGTGCCGGGGCCCAGGCCGGCAAAGGCCTGGCACGTCAGGTCATGGCTGCATGGCTGCATGATCAGGCAAGCAGCACCGTGATAGCGGTGGCTGTGGAGGGCACCGGTGGATATATCGCCAACTTCGTCCGTCTGAGAAAGACAATCACTTCGCTATCCGGTGTCAGGGAATTGAAGATGCAAGCTATGTCGGCAGATCGGGCGGATATGTCCGTTCATTACCAGGGTAGCACACGATCTCTGGCCGACGCCCTGCTGTTGAAGACATTTGATGGATTCAGCATCGATATCTTTGATGTGACACAAGATGCGATACGTATTCATCTGGTTCACAAATAGCTGAACATCCAATGTAACAGATCCATAGAACCTGGTTAGAACCAATCTCAATTCCTATAGTTCATACCCATGGTTCATACTTATTGGATGTCGCATTTTTCTTGACAGCAGAAGTCCGGAATGATAGGTAGGCAAGTTCATGTAGGCGCGTAGCTCAGGGGGAGAGCGCTTCCCTGACACGGAAGAAGTCGTTGGTTCAAATCCAATCGCGCCTACCAGAAAATTCAAAGGTTTACGGTGGCTGCCGTAAACCTTTTTTGTTTTTCCGCTATCATTTTGCTACATAATTATTCAAAAATCATATTTTCATACCGCCAACAATACATCAGAATATCAGGCCGTTGATTATAATCAACCATAATCATCACAAACGCCGATACGGCTCCGCCGAAATCCCATACCGCCGCATGATCTGCTGTAAAGCCTGGCGCTCCAACCCGCAAGCCTTGGCCGCCTGTGTGACGTTGCCTTGGGTTTCAGTTAACAGGTGGCCGATATAGGTGGCGTTGAATGCCTTTAAGTTGTTTTCTTTTGCTGCCTTATAGGGCAGATCCAAAAAAGGGGTGACTTCCGAAGGGGCACCAGGTGCCGGTAGTTTTCCGAATCCAACATTGTCGGGGGTGATTTCATCCGTTTTTGAAAAGAGGATTCCCTGGGTGATCCTGTTTTCCATTTCGCGAACATTGCCTTCCCATGGGTGACTGATAAAAGCAGCCATGACTTCCGCCGAGAAACGCTTTACGGGTTTGTCAAGTTTGGTGCAGTGTTTTTCAAGAAGGTGGTTGGCAATCAGCGGAATGTCTTCGACCCTTTCCCGCAGCGTGGGCAATTTGATGGGCAGTACATTTAGGCGGTAGAAAAAGTCTTCACGAAATTCACCCGATTTGATTTTATCCGATAACTTCTGGTTGGTGGAGGCGATAATTCGTACATCTACCCGAACGGGGCGGGCATCTCCAAGCGGTTTGATCTCTTTTTCCTGCAGCACCCGGAGAAGTTTGGTCTGAATGATGGGTGCGATATCACCGATTTCATCCAGGAAGATTGTTCCCGTGTGGGCTTCCTGAAACAGTCCTTTTCGATCCCGCGTGGCATGAGTAAAAGCACCCTTTTTGTAACCAAACAGCTCACTTTCCAGGATAGGCTCCGGCAAGGTGGGACAGTTCACCGCAATAAACGGCCGTTTGCTCCGGTTGCTAATGGCGTGTACCGCACGGGCGGTGAGATCCTTTCCCGTTCCGGACTCACCGGTGATAAGGACGGTCAGGTCGTTTTTGGCAACCATTCGGATCGTTTCATATACACGCTGCATGGCCGGGCTTTTCCCCACCAGCTCCTGAAACATTTCCGTGGCCTGGCATTCGCTTTGGAGCCTTAAGTTTTCCTTCAGCAACCGGCTTCGTTCAAGGGCCTTTTCCAGTCGCATGACCAGAGCCTCATGGTCAAAGGGCTTGGTGATGAAATCGTAGGCTCCGCGTTTCATGGCCTCAACAGCCATCTCGATGTGACCGTAAGCGGTCATCATCACCATCGTAATATCTTCCCCTTTTTCGGATTTGATCTGTTCCAGCACATCCAGGCCGCTGATACCCGGCATTTTAATATCCGTCAGTACCAGATCATAGTCGGCGGATCGAATCATCTCCACAGCCGCTTCCCCGGATGCGGCAGTATCCACCTGACACGCCAATTCAGGTTCCAGACTTCTTTTCAAAAGAGCAAGCATGTCCGGTTCGTCATCAACAATGAGTATGTGTTGTACCATGATCGTTTCTTTCCAAAATTGATTGGTAAGTCTAATGTGCAGTCGGCAGGGAGAGCGTGAATGTGGCTCCATTACCCTGTTTGCTTTTTACCGAAATATTGCCGCCATGACCCTTGATGATCCCGTAGCTGACGGAGAGCCCCAAACCCGTTCCTTCGCCAGTGGGTTTGGTGGTGAAAAACGGGTCAAAAATCCGTGGAAGGTTTTCTTTGGCAATGCCGTGGCCGGTGTCTGAAACCTCCACTGTAATCCGGCTGGCCGTATCGTTCAGTCCAGTCGAAATGCGGATGACGCCCTGTGGTGTAACGGCGTGGATGGCATTCATCAACAAGTTGATCAATACCTGTTTGATCTTTTTCTCGTCCATTAAGACCATCGGAAGTTTTTCCGCATAATCGGTTTTAATCTGTATCGTTTCCAGATTGCTGTGATGCCTGACGAATCCAATCGCTTCGTCAACGACAGCGTGAATGTTCAGTTTCTCCTTCTCGGGATTGGAGGTTCGTGCAAAGTAGAGCAGGTCCTCTACGATGGCCCTGCAGGACTTGACATGTTTTTCAATGGTTTTCAGATCGTTGAATCGATCCGACTGAGGGACCTCATTGCGAAGTAACAATTGTGTATAACCCAATATAATCCCTAATGGATTGTTGATTTCATGGGCTATGCCCGAAGAGAGCTCGCCAATGGATGCCAGCTTGTCCGCCTGGGCCATCTGTTTTTGCATCAACTTGTGTTGTTCAATATCCTTTATAAGGAAATGAATGGTCTCCGCTTCCTCTAAAGGGCCTTTTGCCAGACTTCCTGAAAGCAAGACCCGGCGGTGGGTTGTATCTTTTAAAACAAGCTCGAATTCCTCACTTGAAATAAAACCCCGGTCGTCTATGTGCTGATTGATCATTTTCCACGCTTCCGGGTCGGTAAGAAAGTCCTGGAAAAACTGCCCTTTTATTCTCTCTTCCTTCGATGAAGGAATGCCGATCATCTGTTTGCCCGCCGGGTTCAATGTGACGATGTAACCATCAGTTCGTGTAACCAGGATCATGTCTTTAGAAACCTCGAAAATGCGCCGGTACTTTTGCTCCGAAACAACCAGTGCCTCCGTCCGCTTTTCTACCGCCATTTCCAGGTTCTGGTTAAGGTAAAGCAGTTGTTCGTGGGCGGTCTGCAGGGCTTGGCGATCTTTGATAATGATACGGTAGTTGGCCCATGTACGCTCGAAGAAAAGGGTGACGGAAGCCACTGTGATGAAAGTAAATGTATTGATAGCTCCGGACAAGGGCTTAATAGCAGCCCAAAGCTCGTGATGGTTGGTCAACAGAAAAATCTGTTTGAGCAAATGACCTGCAGCGCGGGATATAGCGAATACGCAAAGGGCCAGGCAGACCCAAAGCAAATATGT
>DAOWNV010000334.1 GCA_030642405.1 Desulfosarcina sp. | reverse complement strand
TGAACCCTTGGTAGACGTAATTATTCCCATCTATAAAGGGAAGGAAGAAACCCTGCAATGTATCTATAATGTGATACGCTTTGTTCAAAAGACATCTTTCGAACTGGTGATTATTAACGATGCATCCCCGGTTCAGAGCCTTTCGATGGCGTTGGATGAACTCCATAAAACATACGGTTTTACCTACATCATAAATAAAACCAATATCGGTTATGTCCGTTCGGTTAATGCAGGGATGCAACTGCATCCGGATCGTGATGTGGTGCTGCTCAATGCCGATACCAAACCGAATAACAACTGGCTGGATCGCCTCCGTGTGGCGGCCCTGCGGGAACCCAGGATCGGTACGGTGACTCCGTTATCCAACAATGCCACCATTTGCAGCTACCCGGTATTTGATCATGATAATCCCTGCCCTATAGAGATACCCAGTCGTACACTCGATCGTATTGCACGAAAGGTGAATGCCGGTTGTGCCATTGAATCGCCGACAGCGGTAGGTTTTTGTATGTACATCAAACGTGAATGCCTGAACGAGGTCGGCTTGTTTGATGAATTCGCATTCGAGTTGGGATATGGCGAAGAAAATGACTTTTGCCAACGAGCCATTAAAAAGAACTGGAAACACGTCATTGCTCCCAATGTTTTCATCTGGCATTGGGGTGCGAGGTCCTTTCAGGGGTTGAAGGGAAAGCGCATAAAAAAAGCGCTCAAAGTATTGAAAAAGAGATATCCTGAATACCTGCCGAATGTATCGGCCTTTGTTGCCGATGACCCCCTTTATGCCGCGAGGCGGAGGATGGATGAAGCCCGCCTTTCCGATCAGATCTGTGATCATAACGTACTGATCGTTACTCACAACCGCGGGGGAGGGACCGATCGAAGTATCATGGAACATGGGCGTCGTATGCGTTGCAAAGGTGCGAGTCTTTTTTATTTAACCCCATCAAACAAGAGACACTGCGCTCGACTATCGTCGGAACCGGTTAAACATTTACCTAATCTTATACCCGTAGATTTTCGAACCCCTGATAGCTTCCATCAACTGGTTATGTCCTATCGGATTTCCGAAATACACATCCATCAGTTAATCGATTTTGGCGAATTTGCTCCCAGTGTCATAGCCACATGTGCCGAGAAAGTCGGTTTGCGTTTGGAGGTGTTCGTACACGACTACCAGTCCATTTGTCCTAGAATTAACTTGGTCAATGCCTCCGGTATTTTTTGTGGAGAGCCGGACGAACGGTGCTGCAATGTATGCCTGAAGAAGAAGATTCCTGGAAATCGGATTAAAGCTCCCGTGGATATTCATACCTGGCGCAGTCAATACGGGCGCTTGTTCTCAATGGCATCTGTTGTGAACGTTCCGAACAGGGATGTAAAAATTAGATTGCGGCGATGGTTTTCCGACTGTCGTGTGACCGTTACCCCTCCGGAAACCCTTGCCATTTCTGATTGCAAAAGAGCTTCCCGTACGATTCGAAAAGGTGAGCGGTTACGTGTCGTTGTCGTGGGTGCCATCGTTCCGATCAAAGGTTTTGACGTTCTAAAAGCTTGCGCTATTGATGTGATAAAGCAATGCCTGCCGATAGAGTACAAGGTGATGGGATACACGAAAGAGGACCGTGCCCTTTCGAATCTCGGCGTAACGGTTACCGGCAGATACAATGATGGGGAAGCGGTCGAACTCCTTCAATCCCTGGAACCCGATTTGGTCTGGCTGCCGTCCATTTGGCCGGAAACCTATTCGTATACTCTCTCCTGGGCGTTGTTGGCCGGTTTTGATATTGCAGCTTTTGACCTGGGTGCTATTGCTCGACGGCTAAAATCTTCAGGCAGAGCCGACCATCTACAGCCGTTGGCGTGGGCACGGCATCCGTCTTGGATCAACGCGGCTTTTTTAAAAGTTAGGCAACGGAAAATGGAAGATGGAAATCCACAGCTTTCCACCGTTACACCGATCCAGGCCGTTTAAGAGAAAAAAGATCACAGTTGATAGCTCTTGAATACAGGTTCCTGACTTCCGGCTTCCATTTTTCATTCGTGATTTAAATTTTAGAATTTGCGCTTTATTCCAATCTTTTTGTTTATGAAGAATCTTTCACTTCCCCGCAGGCTCATCGCCTTTATGTTAAACCGCATCGCCAGGGGCAAAGGTCTCATTTCTCCGGTGGCCAACGGCAATGGTAAAACTCCAAAAAATGTTTTGGTCCTCACACCAGGAAGGATTCCTACAACGGATATCTACTTTAAGGGGCGATTGGAGAAGAGATTTAACGGAAATGTTCACTATATGAACACCCTGGCGACATCGCCCCGGTCGATTGTCCGGGAGGAGACAGCCCTGATCATCGTTGTTCGTTATGCCCCTTTGCGATGGCTCCGATGGCTCTCAAGAATCCATGATCAGGTTTCAGGGGTCATTTTTTTTACGGATGATGATATGCCCATGGCGATGCAGGCGCCTGAATTGCCTTTGGGTTATGCAATAAAAACCGCTATGCGCTATGCGTTGACGAAAAGAGTGATTGGCGGCGGCTGCAGCGAGGTATGGCTGTCTACACCGGTGTTGGCAAAACGTTATCCGAATGTTTCCACCTTGGTGACCACACCGGGATATGTATTTCCTGAACAGCCTGATCGGATTCAGGATGTTTATTTCTACCACGGCACATGGGCTCACCGGTGGGAGATAAAATGGCTCCTGCCCATCGTAAAAAAGGTTCAGCAAAACCAACAAGGCGTTTGGTTTGAAATCATGGGAGACGACCGTGTTCGACGCCTGTTTCGTGGAGTACCCAGGGTTCGGATAGTTCATCCCATGCCTTGGT
>DAOWNV010000028.1 GCA_030642405.1 Desulfosarcina sp. | reverse complement strand
TGTCCTGAAAACTGTGGGTCAGCCATCTTAGCTGATAGAACGTAACTGCAATGTTCCCAGATATCATCCGGAGCGAGTTTGATGCCCCTGGGGATCAGTTTGCGAAACTCGCAGAATTCACGAATGGCGGAAAGCAGGCCTGAACGAAAGCCATTGACATGGGTACCCCCTTGTGTCGTTGGAATAAGGTTGACGTAGCTTTCAGTGATGGAGTTACCGCCTTCCGGTTGCCAAATTACAGCCCAGGAAACAGATTCCCCGTCTCCATCCAATTTTCCCACAAAGGGCTCTTCCGGAATCCTTTCGAATTCTTGAAGGCCGCCTGTAAGATATTCTTTTAATCCGTCTTCGTAATACCATTTTTCTTTTTCACCCGTGGTTTTGTCCAAAAAAGTAACTGTTAGACCAGGGCTCAGCACAGCTTTTGCCCGAAGAGTATGTCGTAACCGATGGACGGAAAAACGAATCGTGTCGAAATAAGCAGGATTTGGCCAAAACCTGATAAAGGTGCCTGTATTTCGTAGACCAACAGTGCCGGTCACCTCCAGATCCTGCATTTTTTTACCATCGGAAAACAGGATTTCGTGTTTCTCCCCATCTCGTTTGACAATCACTTCCAAACGGGAGGAAAGGGCGTTGACCACCGACACACCTACACCATGGAGACCGCCGGAAAACTGGTAATCCTTGTTGGAAAATTTGGCACCGGCGTGCAGTTTAAGCAGTATTACTTCTACGCCTGTAATACCCTCTTTAGGATGCATGTCCGTGGGCATGCCACGTCCGTTGTCTGCTGCGCTTAGCGATCCGTCATCGTGAAGAATAACATCGATTCGGCTGGCGTAGCCGGCAATGGCCTCATCAACGCTGTTGTCAATTACTTCCTGTGCAAGGTGGTTGGGACGCTGGGTGTCCGTATACATGCCGGGCATGCGTTGTACCGGGTCCAGTCCTTTTAGAACTTCCAGCGAAGCGGCGTTGTAATCGTGATTATGAAAATCGTTTTTGTTGAATAGCGTATCCGTTTTAATGTGAAACCTCCGCAGTTGGTTAAAAACGAAGCCGATCCCTTTATGATGGATATCAATTTAAAAATCAACACTGTATGTTGTGGTTTAATGAGTGCAGCGGTTTTCCATCACTTATTTAGTCGAATCACTTTCATCTTCCAGTTTTGTTTTGGAAAGATCTTCGATCTCTTTTGGTGTAGGAAGATCTTTCAGATCCTTGAGTTCGAACACCTCTAAAAAGGTTTTGGTGGTGGAATAGATTAAAGGACGTCCGGGGATCTCTTTGCGGCCCAACACGCGGATCAGTTTACGTTCCATGAGCATGCGGATTATACCGCCGCTGTCCACACCGCGGATGTGCTCAATATCGCTGCGAATGATGGGTTGGTTGTAGGCAATGATGGCTAAAGTTTCCAAAGCGGCTTTGCTCAGACGAGGTGCACTGGGTTTCACCAGTCGCTTGATCCATTCATTATATCGACCCTGGGTGCGGAACTGGTACCCACCCGCAACCTCTTTGAGTGTGAAGCCTCCATCCCTTTTCTCGTATTCCGTCACCAAGTCATCAATGGCCGATTTAATGCCGGCAGCAGTCTCACCGTCAAGGATGTTTTTGATTGTGTCCACAGTCATCGGTGTTTCTGAAACAAAAAACAAGCTTTCGATGATGTGTTTGGGGTCTTCAGACATTTATTTTATTTATAAAATACTCTTATTATGCCGGTTTGCACATGTTGGACAACATTAATCAGGTTCAGCTTGGCCATTTCTAAAATAGCAAGAAACGTAACAATAATGTCCAACTTTTCACGGTAATCGATAAATAACTCGTCGAACGTCATAGAACCTTTGGTTTCAAGCAGATCAACCAACTGGATAATCCGCTCTTGAACCGAAATCCGGTCTCCCGACATATCTACGCGATGGCCGGGAGTCGCCTTGTTTAAAATATTTTGGAAGGCATCGATCAACTCGAATAGGCCGATTCGGATGACCTGTTCGCCTTTAACATTTTCAAGGAAATTGGTTTCAGCCTTACGAACAAAGGTTTTTTCACCAAGCAGGTTGCGTTCAGCCAATTTCTCAGCGGCCGATTTGATACGCAAATATTCCAACAAGGGCCTGGTAATTTCTAACCGTGGATCTTCATCCTCTTCCACAGTGGATGCAGGCAATAGCATTTTCGATTTAATTTGGATCAGCGTCGATGCCATCAGGATAAAATCACCTGCAAAATCAATATTCATCTGCTTCAGCCATTCCAGGTATTGCAGATATTGGGTGGTGATTTTTGCAATGGGAATGTCGTATATATCAACTTCAGCCTTTTTGATCAGGTGGACCAAAAGATCCATGGGACCTTCGAATACGTTTTCAAGCTTGACGCGATAAAGGCTATTATCAATATAATCGTGTAGCTGATTATTCATTTACAACGATATTGCGTTAGTGTTGGTCAACAGTTTTTACGAAGCCTTCCTTGAATCTTTTATTTTAATCGCAGCCCTGACCTCATCCATGGTCTGTTTGGCAACACTCCTGGCTTTTTCACTGCCTGAGGTTATGATTTCTTGGACCAGTTCAGGATTGGCCATGAAATGCGCACGATGCTCATGGAGAGGTTTCATAGCGTTGATCAGGTTGGCCGCCATAATTTTCTTGCATTCTACGCATCCGATTTTTGCCTGGCGGCATTGGGGATCTATTTCTTGAAAAGTCGGCTTGTCGGAATAGATTTTATGAAACTCGAATACATTACAGATGTCTGGGTTGCCGGGATCGGACTTGCGCATGCGCTGGGGATCGGTAACCATCTGGGATACTTTCTTTAAGATTTTGTCCGGAGAATCGGAAAGGTAGATGGCATTTTTGTAGGACTTGCTCATTTTCCGTCGGTCCAGGCCAAGAATTTTTGAGGTTTTTGTTAAAATCGCCTCCGGTTCCGGAAACACGTTGCCGTATAAAAAATTGAACCGTCGCGCAATTTCTCTTGTAATTTCCACATGGGGGACCTGATCGACCCCTACCGGCACACCATCTGCCTTGTACATAATAATATCAGCCGCCTGGAGAACCGGGTATCCCAAAAAACCGAAAGTGGAAAGGTCTTTATTATTTATCTGAATAATTTGATCCTTGTAGGTTGGATTGCGTTCCAACCAGGGCACTGGTGTAATCATAGAGAGAAAAAGGAACAATTCGGCATGTTCCGGAACTTTCGACTGAACGAAAAGGGTGCTCTTTTCCGGATCGAGTCCAACACTTAACCAATCAATAATCATTTCCCTAACATAGCCTGTAATCGCTCCCGTGTCTTCATAATCACTTGTAAGGGCGTGCCAATCGGCAATGAAGAAAAAACAATCATACTCATCTTGCATGCCGACCCAGTTGTCCAAGGCACCATGCAGGTTGCCCAGGTGAAGAGGGCCGGTGGGTCTCATGCCGCTCAATATTCGCTTTTTGGAACTCATTCCTTATCTCTCCTACTTGGTCTTCAGGTACGTTTATTGTGAAACCAGTTATAATAAAGAGATGGGTGCATACAATCAAGAAGAAAGATAGGCTCATCACTTTTCTATATTTGAACCCTCAATTTTTTTCCGGGCGAATTGGAGTTCATCTTCGCGTGTTTTAAGTTTTCCATTGAGCTTGGCTTCAACAACCGACTGTAGAATCTTTCCGAAGAGAGGGCCTGGTGATAAGCCCATTGAAAGAAGCTCTTTTCCCGAAATAGTGATACTGACGTTTCTCAAGCGTGTATGGTAGTTAGAGATCCGCTTTTTCGCCATCCTGGAAGTCGTACAAACCATCATATACAAAATCAACTCTGTTTTGGTTGTGTTTAGCAGGTTGAAGATTTCTGCATTGCTCATACGATTTACCCGTTCTAATTGTACAAGCTTTCTTTCAGCGTCGAATCGTGATTCACCGAACATCGCTGCTTGCCGGGGGGCAATGGTCAGGTGTTTGCAAATTTCATTGGTGGTATTAAGATCGCAATGTCTGATCAGCGCCATGAAATGAACGGTCCATCGTTTATAGGACTCGTCGATAAACAGTAAGTCGTGCCAATCCGTCACTTTTTTTGCTGTATCAACCATGTATTTCAAATCATTTTGAATCTTGATCGCTGGGTGAATCACTTTTAACAGATCGTAATCCATGAGGCGTAGAATTGTCGGTGCCGGGTTGTCTTCTTTCAGTATGAGCTTTAGTTCGGTGTATACCCTCTTGCCGGAAAGTCGTTTAAAAAAATCCATTTTGACAGCGTTGGCAATGAGACTTGAAGTGAGTTTGCCGATGGTGAAACCAAACCGTTGCTCGAATCTCAAGGCTCTGAAAACCCTTGTCGGGTCTTCTACGAAACTAAGGTTGTGCAAGACGCGTAAAACCTTGTCCTTAATATCTTTCTGGCCGTAAAAGAAATCAATCAATTTGCCGAATTTTCCGGGATTCAATTGAATGGCGAGGGTATTGATGGTGAAATCTCTACGAAACATGTCCATTTTAATAGAACTCATTTCAACCACCGGCAGCGATGCAGGAAATTGATAATACTCCATCCGTGCAGATGCGACATCGATTTTAAATCCATCGGGGAAAATAATCACGGCGGTGCCGAACTTCTGGTGTGTGTGTAATCTCGCCCCATAAGAACGCGCGAATGTTTTGGCAAATTCGATCCCGTTGCCTTCAACAACAACATCAATATCTTCATTTTTGCGATACAGGAACAAATCACGCACGAAACCACCCACGACAAATACCGTATAGCCTAAATGGCTTGCGTTTTCGCCAAGGAGGACAAGTGTTTTATAAATGGATGCCGGAAGGCGTTCACGCATAAAGTTCACAATAATCCGAGATCTTTTGTTAAATGATTCCCCGTTCAATTTCGGGGTTTCATAATTAGATGGACGCCTTTGTTGAACCAGTGTGTGGAGCAGGTCCGTACGGGTAATAACACCCACTACACGATCATCCTCAAGAACCGGTAGTATCCGCTGTTTGTTACCAATTATTTTGTCCTGTATTTCATCGAGTTCCGCATCCTTGGTCACATGGGAGATTTCACTGTTCATGTATTCGCGAATCTCAATTGCATCCAAATGATGAAACAATGCTTTTTCGATCACTTGTCTGGTAATGTACCCCGTAACCTCCGAATTCGGGGAAGGTGTTTTAGAGACAAGCAAGGCATTGACGTTGTAGCGGGTTAAAAGGGCTTTGACCTCCTTACAGGTGGTATCTTCATCTGTCATAAGCGGCGGGGAAGACATTAAATTCCCGGCAAGAAACCGGCTGTTTATTTTTTCGTATAGGGCCTCGAATAATAATTGTTCAGTTTGAGCGATGGTTTTACCCTTGACGGTTGCGGCAGCGGCAGTTGGATGTCCACCCCCACCAAGCTGATCCAGAATATCTCCGACATCCACATCATCTGTTCGGCTCCTGGCTACGACATAGACTTTATTTTCCATCAGGGCCAACGCGAATATGGCATCGACATTTTCTATTTTCGCCATTTTTTGGACCAGGAAAGAGAAATCAGGGAAATAGTTGTCCGTAATGACTCCTGTCAACACAATAGTTACACCTTTGATGGTATAGCGTCGAGACGCCTGAATCATGTCATTGAGTAGCCCTATTTGTTCAGGGCTGAACTCACGGGTAATCATGCTTGACACGACATTCAGGTCGGCCCCTTTTGAGAGCAGGTACGCGGCAGCCTTAAAATCATGTTCGGTGGTCGAAGGAAAAGAAAACGATCCTGTATCCTCGTAAATCCCCAAACACATTATGGTGGCTTCTTCAGGTGTTATTGGAATGTCTTTTTTTCGAAGAATAGCTGACAGGATTGTTACTGTGGCTCCAGTCAACATGTGGTATTCCTTGTCTGCTTTTATGTCGTCATCTTTTTTCGGGTGGTGGTCGTAGATATGAACTTCCAATCCTGGATTCTCCAAAATCCGGCTTAACTTTCCGATACGATTCCGCCGTTTCGTGTCCACCAGGACCAATCTAGAAACCGCTGAAAAATTAATTTTTCCAATTTCAACAATATTGAACAGGTAAACCATGGACTGGATGAAAAAGTTTTTCAGGTTTTTTTCGTTAGAGCCTGGAAATACAACCAGAGCGTCCGGATAAAGTTTTTGAGCCGCTAACATCGATGCCATTGCATCGAAATCGGCATTTGCATGGCTAGTGATAATGGTAACCGGATTTGCGCTATCCGTTTTTTGAAGGGTCATTAAACAATATTACTTTTTAATTGGTCATCAGGGGATGGACGCTGGATACTATGATGTTGGTTTCGAATTTGCAACACGAACATTTCCTGTAAACTGATGAAAAGTATTTCAGTTTTTTTCAAAGATGCCGAAATTGAAAATTATAAACCTGCCTAATAGTATGAGAATATGGTGGGGTGTGTTTGAAAACCTTAAATTTACAACGTCTTACCACGGCAACTGTTCATCGTTGAACATGGAGGTATTTAATGCCGACTTTTGTATGGGAAGGGAAAAACAGAAACAATATTGTTCAGAAAGGCGAGATGGAAGCGTCCGGTGTTGACGCGGTTCGTGCTAATCTCAACAGACTTCGTATTTTACCAACCAAAGTAAAGAAAAAGCCGAAAGATCTATTTGAAAATGTTGCTTTCCTTCAGCCAAAAGTAACGCAAAAAGATGTTATCCTATTTTGCCGGCAGTTCTCGACAATGATTGACGCGGGCCTTCCCATCATTCAGTGTATGGATATCTTGCATGCGCAACAGGAAAACGCGACTTTTAAAAAAATGCTGAAGGCTATTAAGGAACAGATTGAAAGCGGTTTGACGCTCGCCGATTCATTAAAAAAATACCCCAAGCAGTTTGATGATCTTTTTGTGAACATGGTTGCGGCCGGTGAGGCCGGTGGTATTCTAGATACGATTTTGAGGCGGTTGTCCGCTCACATGGAAAAAACTGCCCGATTGAAAAGCCAGGTCAAAGGAGCCCTGACCTATCCAATTGTAACGATTATTATAGCGATCCTTTGTGTTGGGGTCATTCTGGTTTTCGTTATTCCCGTTTTTGAAGAAATGTTTGCAGATATGGGGGGCACATTGCCGACGCCAACCCTTATAGTCGTCGCCATGAGTGAATTCGTAAAATCCAAGATTCATTGGATCATTATCGGAATAGTTCTTTTTATCTTTGCTTTTAAAAAGTACTATAATACCGAAAAAGGCAAAGTGTTCATCGATGCTGCCGCATTAAAATTACCTGTGTTTGGGATGCTTCTTCGCAAGGTCGCCGTGGCCAACTTCACCCAGACCATGGGGACGATGCTATCCAGCGGTGTTGCGATCCTCGAGGCATTGGATATTGTGGCAAAGACATCGGGGAATAAAACCATTGAAAACGCAATTTATTCGGTTAAAAGCGGAATCGCCGAAGGTCGTACCATGGCTGACCCTTTAGCTGAAAGCGGTGTTTTCCCGGCGATGGTATGCCAGATGATCTCCGTTGGAGAATCCACAGGCGCCCTTGACGCCATGCTGGAAAAAATCGCCGAATTTTATGAAGAAGAGGTCGACCAGGCCGTAGAAAACTTAACAGCCTTGATCAAACCCTTTATGATTGTTTTTCTTGGTGTGGTTATTGGTGGTCTTGTCGTAGCCATGTATCTGCCGATTTTTAAAATGGCAGGGAGTCTATAATACCACCACTTGTTGTGTAGCGTGAACAAACGTGGACATAGAATACCAACCAGACAAAAAGACGGTCAATCTTAAGCTAAAATGGTTGATGTCCATTCGGCTGCTTTTTGCCCTGCTTCTTACAGGATCGACGGTTGCCTATCAGATAGGTAACCATGTTTATACAGCAACACCCCCCGTCCTGTTATTGTATTTAGCTTCCGGAACAATTGTTTTGTTTGCTGCTGTTTATGGTATCTTTTTTTCAAGTAGTTCGCTTTATCAACAGCTTTTCATCTGTAGTCAAATCATCATTGACAGCTTGTTTGTTACCTTGGTCGTTTTTGTGACAGGAGGATCCTCAAGCATATTTCCTTTTTTGTACCTCTTGGTGATCATTTACGCCAGTGTTTTTATTTACAAAAGAGGCAGTCTTGTCGTCGCGGCAATTTGCGCCATTCAATTTACCGTCCTGCTCATTTACCAGGCAACCGGGTATATTGATCCATACGGGTTAGGTGGTGCGAGTATCAGTTCGGGATTGCCCACGGTTCAAGCACTCCAGAAGAGTGGTATCTTAACCGTAGCATGTTTTTCCGTCGCTTTTTTAAGTGGATATTTATCCGACCAGGAGCGGCAATCCAAAGCCGAACTGATGGCAATGGAAGCGCATCTGGGGAGGGTTCAAAGCCTTGCGCAAATCGGCGAAATGGCTTCAGGTTTAGCCCATGAAATTAAAAACCCGTTGGCCTCCATATCAGGTGCCATACAAATACTGAATAGTGAGAAAAAATTTTACGATAAAGATAGCATGCACCTGATGAACATTGTTCTTCGGGAAACGGACCGCTTAAGCTGTCTCGTCAACAACTTTTTGATTTTTGCCAGGCCTTCCGTAGGCCAAGCAAAACGGGTGAATTTATGTGAAGAAGTTCATGATATCGTTGACTTGTTTAACAAGGACAAATCCGTTCGTCAACGGATTGAAATTGAACTGGACCTGATGCCAACCGCTTATATTGAATTTGATCCCATGCAATTACGTCAGGTTCTTTGGAACCTTTTTATGAATAGCGCGGAATCTATCGAACAGGAAGGGAAAATAAAAGTAACGATAAGCCAACAAAAAAGTGATCGGATCAGGGTTGAAATTTTTGATACCGGCTGTGGCATGGATGAGAAAACGATGCAATCCATTTTTAATCCATTTTTTACTACCAAATCCAGGGGAACCGGCCTTGGTCTTTCCATAGTTCATCGAATATTAGAAACCTATGGTTGTCGTCTGGATGTAAAAAGCAAACCGGCGGAAGGAAGTGTTTTCACTCTCCATTTTACGAGAGTCGGACCCATGCCGGTGTGAGTGCCTTAGTGAAAATCCACGTGTCTTTTTCTGCACATTTATCTCAGTCGTAGTTGTCCAATTCCACACTTTTTTGCAGATCATATTTCACTAACTTTTTTATCTTGGATTAAACGACCAATTCATTTGAACATACAAAAAAAAGGATAACAATACAGGTTGGTTAGATATTTATTTCTCACAACCATATTCGTCAAGTAATTAATGGCACGATATATGCTGAACTTTTAAGTGACGTTTTAATAAGTAGTACTCGCTTGACAAAGGCAAAACACTCGAAAGGGTGTGACGCAAAGCAAACGGCCTAAAACCGGAAACGGTAATGGCGGCAGGGCTGCCGGGTGAACTCAGCATCTCTTCAATTAGTTGCTGGTTGCACGGTAAACTAATTGGGAGATGTACAATGACAAGATTTACACGCTGTTATTTAAAAACCTTTTTTACATTCCTCGCAATTCTCACCATCAGTGGTACACTCGCTTATGGTGCCAATGTTTCACTTCGTTGGGATCCCAACGATCCTGCACCGGAAGGATACCGTATTTTTATACGACAGGAAGCAGAGAGCTACAACTACAGCTATCCTGTCTGGGAAAATCATTCAACCACATGTACACTCACCGGCCTCGTTGAAGGCGTTACCTACTACCTCGTTGTCCGTGCTTACGAAGGTGATTTGGAAAGTGGCGATTCTTTAGAAATATCATATACGCCGTCATTTTCAGGGTACGGGGTCGATACCGATGGCGATAAGGTACCTGATGTTTTGGATCGATTCCCGAATGATCCAAACGAGTGGAATGACAGTGACAATGACGGAGTTGGGAACAACCAAGATCCAGACGATGACAATGACCTGATGCCCGATGAGTGGGAAATTGCTCATGGTCTAGACCCGAAGATAGACGATGCCGATTTTGACTACGACAACGATGGCGTAAGCAATCTTGATGAATTTAAAGCAAGTACCAATCCCATGGACAATCCGGATAACGATTTACCCTATGCGCCGGTGATCGATGAAATTCGCCAAGCCGAACGGGTAGATCTCACTCCTGTTCTTATTAGTTCAGGTTACTTCGACAATGACAATGACGAGCATTACCAATCCCAATGGCAAATCAGTACGGAACCCAATTTTTCAGTGCTGGTATTGGACAGGACCAGTACGATCCAGTTGACTGCATTATCAGTTGGTGAATTGATACTCGAAGTCGATACCCAATATTACTGGCGGGTAAGATTTATCGATGAACGCCATGGTTATTCACAATGGTCTGAAAACGCAACCTTTACGACCATACCTGCTGAGGAATCGGATGATAAGGACACCAACGGCATCCCAGACAGCCAGGAAGTGGATGCCTCGATCGATGTCAATGAAGACGGAAACGCCGATTTGTATGAAGATGACATAATGACCGTTTATTCGGTCGAGGGTGAAACCATCATCGGAGTCGAAACGATATCAGACAATGCCACTGTTGTTTCGGTAAAATCAATTACCACCCGCGACCTTGAAGACCAATCGATTCAAACAGGATTTGGTATCATCGGGTTTAAAATTTTTCTGCAGGATGGTGAAACAACGGCTATCGTAAAAATGCACTTTTCAAGGCAAGTGGACAACTATGCGAAAGTTTATAAGTATGTATCCGATGAAGGATGGATGATGTACGAAAATGCCGTATTCGCTCCAAATCGCAAAAGCGTTACGCTTGTCCTTGAAGATGGAGGTGTTGGGGATGAGGACGGAGTGAAAAACGGCATCATCGTTGATCCGTCAGGTATTTCCAAAGTTGAAACACTGGGTAGCGGTACAACGGAGAGTGACGGTGGTGGTGGCGGTGGTTGTTTTATTTCCTCAGGAAACGCCGTTTTTTCTGCGCAGGATTCAAAGATGGTCAGGGTATCACTGTTGTTGACCTTGATCATGGGAATTGTAACAAGAGTAGTGGGTCATAGAATCAATTGATTAACGTCATCGCAATTCGTGCTACCCGATCGGAAGCTCCTGGGCCACCGAGTCGATTCCTGATCTGTAACAATTCTGATCGTATTTGCTGCAATCTGTTGGGGTCTTTAACCATATCAACTACGGTTTGTGCGATAACATGCGGTGAAGCATCGTCTTGAATTAATTCGGGTAGTAGCTCTTTTTCAGCGATTAGATTGACAATGCCGATATATTTAATCTTGATCAGTCGTTTGCCCAACCAGTAACTCATTGGAGAAACTTTGTAAATAATGGCCATGGGAATACCATGAAGCGCTGCTTCCAATGTAACCGTACCGGAGGCCGCCACCAATAGTTGGCTTTTCCGGAAAACTTGTGAAACCGGTCCTCTGATCAATTCAATGTCAAGTGTTGAAGCGTAGGGACGTATGATTTCTGAAACCAGTTTTTGGGAAACGGATGATGCACAAGACACCACGAATTTTGCTGTCGGAAAATTTTCTTTGATGATGATTCCAGCTTCAAGCATTGGGGGAAGAAGCACGGTTATCTCTTTTTCTCTTGATCCTGGAACCAGTCCCACTACCGGTTTATTTTCACACGAGGCGGATGAAGGTAATGGATTAACCGAGGGGATTCTGTCCAGAAGAGGGTGACCGACAAAAGTTACGGGGACACGGTGTTTTTTGTAAAACTGGGCTTCAAATGGGAAGATAACCGCCATGTGGTCCACTATTCGTCTGATTTTTTTTACACGATTTTGGCGCCATGCCCAGATTTGAGGGCTTATGTAATATAGAACCGGAATTTTCATTTTTTTTGCAGCGGCGGCCACTATAAAGTTGAAGTCAGGAAAATCGATTAAAATGAGCAGGTGTGGTTTGCGTCTTTTCAGTGCTGTTTTAACGGTAGATAGGGCTCTGTAAATCAATTTCAGTTTTGATAATACTTCCGTTATTCCTACAACGGATATTGTATGGGCATCGACAAGGAGTTCAACGCCTTGTTCATGCATGGCGCTTCCACCAACACCAAAAAGAGACACATCCGAAATCCGATTTTGAATGGATTGAGCCAATTTCGCACCGTGCATATCGCCTGATGCCTCACCGGCAATGATCATGATTTGTTTTCGAAACATTCGACTCTGGACCTGATGTTTAAAGTTCGAGGTGCTTACTGGTTTCCTGGATTTGGGACATGATGGTTAAAGCTGTTTTCAAGGCGTCTCTACCCATTTGTCCGGTCACTAAGGGAGCACGGCGCTCCTTGACCGCAGAGACAAATGATTTAAGTTCATCATCCAGTGCATCGCTTTTATCAAAAGTAAAGTTTTCGATTCCCATCCCGGGAATGATCCCATCGGTCTGACTTTCATCAGGATGTACAAATGTAATCTGATGATTGGCAAAATCTATAGATATATAAGCATCTTTTTGAAAAAGCCTCAGTTTGCGTTCATTTTTTGCAGAGATCCGGCTCGCCGTTACATTTGCGACGGCTCCGTTGATGAACTCCAAACGGGCATTTGCGATATCGACGTTTCCAGATATGACTGAAATCCCGGCGGCATTCACCGCTTTGATTTCCGATTGGACCAGATTCAAAATCAAATCAATATCATGAATCATCAAGTCCAGGACAACGCTGACATCCGTGCAACGGCCCTGAAAGATGCTGAGGCGATGGGATTCGATAAAACGAGGTTGATCGATTTTTCCGTTCAGGGCCACAACTGCAGGATTAAAACGCTCCAGGTGTCCAACCTGAATAAGCAAACCTTTCGATTTAGCAATACGTATCAGTTCGTCGGCATCATCGAGAACATTTGTGATGGGCTTTTCGATCAAAACATCAACGTTCTGATTCAAAAACGCTTTGGCGATGGTGTAATGCGCTGACGTAGGAGCCGCAATACTTATTGCATCGACTTTCCCGTAAAGGGAACGGTGATCCGGATAATAAGTAGTATGGGTATCTTTAGCCACTTTTTTTCCCTGGTTTTGATCCGTATCTACGATACCGACCATTTCCACATCCGGCATGTGTTGATATTTCTGAGCATGGAATTTACCCAGATACCCTACACCCACAACTCCGACTCTCAATTTATCCATGGCCTGCTTCCTTGGGATCATTACACACAGGTGATCGTGATGTCGTTTTCATCGGCCAGGCGGATCATTTCTGAACGATCAAAGGCGACGGTTCGACCTGCTTCGATGGCTAGAACACGAACACTCGAGTATTTCATGGTTTCAATTGTCTTCACCCCCACCGAGGGGACATCGAAACGAAAGTCCTGGTTGGGTTTACAAACTTTTACAAGCACAGCCTCCCCCCTCCCCAATCGACCACCCCGCTCAATGGTAGCATCAGTTCCATCGATGGCTTCAACAGCGAGAATAGAACCACCACCGACCACCACACTCTGCCCGATATCCAGACTTCCGATCTCCCTTGCAACGGATAAGCCCAAGGCAATGTCTTTTTTTTCAGACCGCGAAGGTTTTCGTTTCGTCCAGACCCCTTCTTTTACAAGTAAATCCGGTAAAAGAAAGGTAGACTCTTCAATCTTGATCCCTTCCTTTTCGAGGCTGTCTGCAAATGCACGCATGATGGCGTCATCATGTGTATGGCGCATGCCGGCGATGATGGAAATGGCTTTCATGTCCGGCTTTACATCTGTAAAGAGCTTCGTCTTGCGAACACCTCCCAGCATTACCGCCCGTTTTATTTGATTTTGTTTGAAAAATTTCATGAGAAGCTTGATCTGGCCCAAATGAAGCCATAAAATTTTTTCGGATAACGTCTCGAGTGCATGTTCAGCCTCGTTGATGTAGGCAGTCGTGTAGACACGAAATCCCTTTTCCAATGCGGCCTTTGAAAAGAGAATGGGAAATTGTCCGTTTCCAGCGATCAATCCAATTTTCTCATCCATACCATTGCCTTGCGCCGATTATATCCATTAGCCTTCGGATATCCAACCGACTATAGCTTTTGGCATAAGCACCAAAAAGTTTGTTCTTCATCGTGTAACACCCCTGGAAGATTTTTTTATAAAGTCGATGAAGGCTTCTACTTCCGGCGTTTTTTCCACTTGTGCGTTTATACGTTCGATTGCTTCGTTGATGGTTAAACCATATCGAAATAGTATTCTGTACGTCTTTTTCAAAGCGGATAAAGACTGCTGGGAAAATCCGTACCGTTTTAAGCCGACTCGGTTAAGGCCACGCAGGACAGCTCTGTCCCCTGAGGCAATAACATAGGGCGGCACATCCTTGACAACTGCTGATTTACCTCCGACAAAGGCGTAATCACCAATCCGTACAAATTGATGAACAGCAACCAGACCACCAACAGTTGCGTGATCGCCAATGGTGATATGGCCGGCCAATGTTGTATTGTTGGCAAGTACGACCATTTTACCGATACGGCAATCATGGGCGATATGCGTATAGGCCATTAAAAAAGATTTGTCTCCAATTTCAGTGATTCCGCCGCCTGGTTCCGTTCCCCTGTGGATGGTAACAAATTCCCTGATAGTGACATTTTTTCCAATTTGTACTGTACTTTTTTCTCCACCGAATTTGAGATCCTGGGGGATGGCACCAATGGCGGCGAATTGAAATATTCGACACTTTGGACCAATGGTTACATGGGGGTCAATGACCACATGGGGGCCAATCATTGTGCCTTTACCGATAGTTACATCCTCTCCGATGATTGAATAAGCGCCGATTTCAACATCGTTTTCGATTGTTGCACGAGGACTGATAATCGCGGTAGAGTGAATCATTTTTAGTCTCCATAAGCGGCCATGAACTGCCCTTCGGCGACGATTGTCTCGTCGACTTTGGCAATACCGGCCATTTTAACCACTTTTGATCGTAATTTCAGGATTTTTAATTCGAGAAGTAACTGATCTCCGGGAACAACGGGTTTTCTGAATCTTACTTTGTCAAAGCCCATGAAATAGATCAACGGATCTTGGGCTTCAGGTGGAAGAGAATAATTCACCAAAACACCTCCGGCCTGTCCCATAGCTTCGACAATCAGCACGCCGGGCATGATGGGGGTACCTGGAAAATGCCCCTGAAAGAAAGGCTCGTTTATGGTGACGTTTTTCAGGGCTACGATTCTCTTTTCTTTTTCAAACTCGATTATCCGATCCACCAGTAGAAACGGGTACCGGTGGGGAAGTTTCTTCATAATAGAGTGGATATCAAAAGCAAATTCCATGAGTTGCCTCCCGGTGTCAACATTTAGCATTCAGTTTTTTATAGCAGCGACCTTTTTTTCCAAATCACTGATTTTTTTCTTCAACTCCGGCAAACTCGGAATCAATCGTTGAACTCTCAGCCATGTGCGGTGGGGCATGGCCGGCGTTCCTGATGAAACGATCTCTCCATTCGGAACGGACTTGCCAACGCCGGTCATTGGGCCGACAATAACATGATTTCCAAGTGTCAAATGGCCGGAAATTCCTGCCTGGCCGGCGATAACGGCATGATGTCCGATTTTAGTGCTTCCAGCAATCCCGACCTGTGCTACTACAAGACTATCTTCTCCGATGACCACATTGTGTGCGATGTGTACCAGATTATCGGTTTTTACACCACGCTGTATCCATGTACGCCCAAAAGTTGCCCTGTCAATAGTATTGCAGGCACCAATTTCGACATCGTCGTCTATCCGGACAATACCGATCTGAGGAATTTTATGATGAATACCATCATCGGAGACAAAACCGTAGCCGTCACTGCCGATGACCGTTCCAGGATGAATGGTCACACGATTTCCAATCTGAGTTCCATGCATTAAAGTCACGTTGGGATAAATAGTGACGCCGTCCCCGATTATGACATCATCTCCAACAAAAGTCCCATTTTGAATCACCGTGTTGGAACCGATTCGGACCCGATCTCCAATGGTTGCAAATGCACCTATAAAAACCCCGTCACCGGCTTGCAGGTCGACACCGATATATGCCTTTTCACTGATCCCCGGAGATGGAATAGCTGTCGGATGATACAACTCCACCACCTTTGCAAACGCCAGTTGCGGATTTTTCACCTGAATCAGGTTTTTCCCCGGCGTATCAATGCCTAGTGGGACAAAGATTGCACCTGCCTGTGACTCTTCTATCCTTTTCAGGAATTTTTTGCCGCCT
>DAOWNV010000012.1 GCA_030642405.1 Desulfosarcina sp. | reverse complement strand
TGGATATTCAGCCCCACCAGATCGATGCATTTAAGGCCGTCATCGGCCGTTCGGTACAGTTATACCCCATCGTGCGAGCCCGTATCACAGCTGTGAACGGCCAGGCCATCGACCACAAACGGGAAGAGAGAAAGCGGCGGGACAACATGTCACGAGTTTTCAACCTGACCTACAGGGAAACGCTGCTGGAAGATGAAACTCTGATTGTCGGCAAGACGCTGTTCCGCAACGACTGGGCCGACACCCAGGTGTCGGTGATGGACACCGTAGTGGAGATGCAAGATATGAAAATCGGGGATTGGCTCAGCTTCAAAATCCAGGGAGTACCTCTCAATGCCCGCATTTCCAGTATCCGCACTCGCAATCAGCAGTCTTTCAACCCTTTTTTCTACTTTGTCTTTCCGGATACTGTATTGAAACAGGCCCCGCAAACCCTGTTTGCCGCTATGAAGGTAGACGCCGAAGAGATAGGACCGCTGCAGAACCGGATCGTCTCACGCTTTCCCAACATCAGCGTCATCGACATGTCCCAGGCTATCGGAACTTTCGCACGGCTCATGCAACGCCTCTCCCGGATCGTGCGTGTCTTCAGCCTCTTCAGCATCGCAGCCGGAATACTGATCCTGGTCAGCGCCGTATTAGCCACCCGGGCTGAACGTATCGTGGAATCGGTCTACTATAAGATCATGGGGGCCGGCGAACAGTTTGTTTTCACCGTTTTTGCTCTGGAAAACCTGCTTATCGGCCTGCTCAGCAGCCTGTTGGCCATGGCTATGGCCCAGGCATGTGCGTACTGGTTATGCACTATCAAATTCGATATGGTTTACCGACCGTTTTTGTCGGTATCCTTTATGATGGTTGCCGTGGCGATCCTGCTGGTGATTGTTGTCGGCATGATTGCCTCCCGCTCCATCATGGCAAAAAAACCTGTTACCTATTTGAGGGAACAGCAGGATGAATAATACAAGAAGCATCGACCGGTCATTTTTTGAATCTGTTTCCCGCCCCGTGCGGCGCACCATAGACAGATTTCTCCTGCCGGCAACGATTATGTTGCTGTTGCTGGCACTGGCCGGCTGCAGCCAGGACCACGCGGCCGAAAAGACAACTACGGTGGCTCCGCTACCTGCCGCTACATGGGATGGCGTCATTGTAGCCGTGGGTGACAGTCTTACCGCCGGACTGGGCGTGCCGGAAGACCAAGCCTACCCGGCCCAGCTGGCTCGGCGACTGCGGTCTGACGGGCATAATTACCAGGTGGTCAACGCCGGGGTGAGCGGCGAGACCAGCAGCGGTGTCCTGTCGCGTATCCAGTGGGTAATGTCCAGCCTGGAGCCGGACATCGTTATCCTGGAAACCGGTGCCAATGACGGCATGCGGGGCCTTGATCCAGATTTGTTAAAAGAGAATCTGAACCAACTAGTTACCATAATGAAGGAAGGCAACATCCAGGTCATTCTGACCGGGATGCACATGTTTCCCAACCTCGGCCCTGAATACACCCGGGCTTTCTCTAGAATCTACCCGCAGGTCGCTGAAAAGCACCAAGTCATCTTCATGCCCTTTTTTCTGGAGGGGGTAGCCGGTATGACCCATCTCAATCAGTCGGACAAGTTGCATCCCAATACAAAAGGGTATACGCGTATCGTGGAGTCTATCTACCCGTTTGTACTGGCGGCCATCAAACAACACGATGCAGGGTAGCTGCCACCGTTTGTAATATTTTGGCCAAACACAAAATTCGGATCTTAGGTGCAGGTAACAACCAACAACAACCACGCTGTTAATTTTTTCATGTCGAATCACATATCGGATTTGAAGAACGATTCGGCATCCACAACGGTATCCGGACTTTTGGTATATTCCGTGGGAACAGTACCCTCCTTGAAGCATTCGAAAATGGTTTTTTTAGACTCGGGTATGGGCAACAATCCGGTTTCCGCATCAATTTTAGCAAACACCACACCATCGGGAACCTGGAATTCTTTCTCCGGTTTTCCTTTTAAAATAGTATCCATAAAACCCAGCCAGATGGGACTTGCGGTTCGTGAACCGGTTTCTCCTTTTCCTAAGGGATGCCCGTTGTCGTAGCCGACCCAGACGACGGAAATAAATCGAGGCGTATATCCGACGAACCATGCATCTTGAAGATCGTTGGTCGTTCCGGTTTTGCCGGCCACAGGTCGCTTTAATGCTTTGACTCGTCTGCCGGTTCCTTCCTTGACCACACCTTCCAACAGGCTTGTCATGATATACGCTGTGCTTTTATCGATTACTTTTTTCCGGGAAGGATTCATTTCTTCAAGGATGTTTCCGTATCGATCCTCGATTTTTGTGATGAACGCCGGCTCCACCAAATAGCCTTGATTGGCAAAAACAGCGTAGGCATTCACCAATTCAAGAAGAGAAACACCCGAAGAACCCAGGGCTATGGAAAGATCATTGGAAAGCTCGGATTTGATTCCCAATTTTTCGGCATAATCAATGGCATAGCCGATACCTATTTCCTGAAGAATTTTGATGGTAACGACGTTTCGCGATTTTGTGATGGCTTCCCGGAATAGTGTAGGCCCGTAAAACTTTTTACCGTAGTTTTTCGGCTTCCAGGTAAAATCATTGGCTTCATCTTTAAAGATAATGGGGGAGTCAATGATTTCCGTTGCCGGTGTAAAGCCCTTATCCAATGCAGCAGAATAGATGATGGGTTTGAAAGCGGAACCGGGTTGCCGTCTGGATTGAATGGCCCGGTTGAACTGGCTTTCCTTAAAGTCACGACCACCCACCATTACTTTTACCAAACCGGTTTCCGCCTCGATGCATAAAAGCGCGCTTTGGGCATCGGGAACCTGATCCAAGGAGAGGTGCCATTTTTTGTTATTTTTTTGTTTTTCATTAACACGCACAAAAATAACATCTCCGGTTTTCAGGACCTGACTGATTTTTCTTACCGGTGCCTGCCTGGAGGTTAAATTCGGATTGGGTTTTCGTGCCCAACGCATATTTTTGATGGGGATGGTTCCCCGTTCGTCTCCGATTTGAACAGTGGTGATTCCCTTTTTATCATTAATATGAATGACAACACCTTGCGTAGAGGTTCCTTCGACCAACGGTTTTTCCTTGAGAGAGGCCCTTATTTTATCGTTGAACGCTTCAATTTCTTCCGGTTCCAGATGCTTTTCCGGCCCCCGGTATCCATAACGGCGATCCAAATCCCTGAGCCCCTTTTCAATTTCAAGTCTGGCGGTTTTTTGCATTTCGATGTTGACGGCGGCATAGATTTTCAAGCCCTGGGAGTAAAGCGCATCCCGCCCGTATTTTTTTTCAACATATCTGCGGATGTGTTCCGTGTAGATAGGAACTTTTTCAATGTACCAATTTCGTCGGGGTTTGATATCCATCTTTTCGTCGATGGCTACGGTGACTTCCGTGTTGGAAATAAAGCCCTCTTCCAACATTCGGTTTAGAACATAGATCTGTCGTTGCTTTGCCCGCTCGGGAAACCGAAAGGGGGAGTATCGACTGGGGGCCTGGGGAAGTCCGGCTAAAATTGCACATTCGGCCAGCGTCAGTTCATTTACAGATTTTCCAAAATAATTTTCCGCTGCTGCTTCGACACCATAGGCACCGTGTCCCAGATAAATCTGGTTCAGGTATAGATATAAAACCTCTTCTTTGGTAAAGACTTTATCAATTCGGTAAGCCAAAATGGCTTCCTTGATTTTTCGTTCATAACTTCTTTCAGGGGTAAGTAAAAAAGATTTCGTTACCTGTTGGGTAATTGTGCTACCCCCTTGAACAATCGTTCCCGCTTCGAGGTTTTTCAAAAAAGCTCTGATGATGCTAAAAAGATCAATGCCACCGTGCTTGTAAAAACGGGCATCTTCAGCGGAGATAAAAGCTTGTTGTAATTGAACGGGGATTTGATCCAAGGGAACAACAATTCGCCTTTCCTTGTAAAACTCGGCAATTTTTCTATTATCGTCCGAATATACCATAGTAATAATCGAAGGATGATAATCGGTAAGCGAGGCAATTTTTGGCAGATCATCACTCAAGTGATAGTATACACCTACAGCAGTTGCAGCACCAATGATCATAACGATGACAATTAGGATGAAAAACCATTTCACAATTCTGCCAAGAAAGGCTGTCGGCCGCTTGCGAGCGCGTTTTTTTAATACTTGTGTTGCGCTTTTTTCTTTGGACATGTGTTACCTGAAAAGTTAGTGTTTAAATGAAAAATCAGCTTTTAAGTTGGAACAAAAACGATATTAGGGACCCTAACAAAGTAATCAATTTTTCGCAAGAATAGCAAAAATAGAAAAAAGGATTGACTCGAATCAATGAAAAAGGTAGAAAACTCGGTTTTGTTTAATTACGTTGATAAATGGAGTAAAATGAATGATTGAATTGAATTTTAACAAAATGGGCGGGCTGGTTCCTGCCATTGCTCAGGATGTAAAATCCGGTGAAGTGCTTATGCTTGCATTTATGAACCGGGAGGCCTGGGAAGAAACATTGAAAACCGGAAGGGCTACCTATTACAGCAGGTCCCGCGACACGCTGTGGGTAAAAGGGCTGACTTCCGGTCATATCCAAAATGTTAAAGAGATTAGGGTGGACTGCGATTCCGATACAGTATTGCTGAAGGTGGAGCAGGTGGGCGGGGCTGCCTGCCATACCGGTTATGCCAGCTGTTTTTATCAACGTGTCGAGAACGATGCCCTAAACATTGTCGGCGAGCCGGTTTTCGATCCCAAGGAGGTCTATAAAAAATGACGGCGTTACTAAAGTTGGGCATTCCCAAAGGAAGCTTGCAAAATGCAACGTTTGCCCTTTTCAAACGGTCCGGATGGACGATCAATGTCAACGATCGAAGTTATTTTCCCGAGATCAATGATCCAACCATTGACTGTGCTATTTGCAGAGCCCAGGAGATGTCCCGATATGTTGAAAACGGCACGCTGGATGCCGGGCTTACGGGAAAGGATTGGATTGCTGAAAACAACTCTGATGTCCATGTTGTGGAAGACCTTATTTATTCTAAGGTCAGTGCCCGACCAGCCAGATGGGTGCTGGCCGTTCCCTACGACTCACCGATCAAACAGCTTGAAGATTTAAACGGAAAAAAAATAGCCACCGAACTCCTGTCTTTCACCGATTGCTATTTCAAAGAGCGTGGAATCGATGTCACAATAGAGTTTTCCTGGGGTGCAACGGAAGCCAAAGTAGTTTCCGGCCTGGCCGATGCCATTGTGGAAGTCACGGAGACCGGAAGCACGATCAGAGCCCATGGCCTTCGTATTATCCACGAATTGATGCAGACCAACACCCAGCTCATCGCCAACAAAAAGGCATGGGAAGAGCCTCGCAAGCGTGAGAAGATCGAACAGATAGCCCTCCTTTTGAAAGGTGCGTTACTCGGGGAAAAGATGGTGGGAATAAAAATGAACGTGCCTAAAGAGAAACTGGAAAATGTGGTCGGCCTATTGCCCAGTCTCAACGCCCCCACAGTCGCATCCCTGTTTCAGTCAGACTGGTTTTCAGTAGAGACGGTTGTACAGACCGATGTGGTGAGGGATTTGATTCCGGAATTACTGAAAAAAGGAGCCGAAGGGATTATTGAATATCCGCTGAACAAGGTGATATAGACTTCAAGAACAAGGGGGATCCATGGCATCCAAGCGTACTGAAAATATGACCTCTTTTATTGTCATGGATGTATTGGAACGAGCCTGTGCATTAGAGTGTGACGGAAAGGATATCATTCACCTGGAGGTGGGTGAACCCGATTTCGATACACCGGAATGTGTTAAAACGGCAGCCTGCAAAGCCCTCACCGACGGCTTTACCCATTATACCCACAGCCTGGGTATGATAGAGTTGCGCGAAGCAATCTGTGAGTATTATTACAATACGTATGGTGTGCATGTGGAGCCTGATCAAGTGGTCGTTACCTCAGGTAGTTCCCCAGCCATCTTCATGACCTTTGCCGCCCTGCTGGAACCCAAAGATCAGGTCATTCTATCTGACCCCCACTATGCCTGTTACCCTAATTTCATTCAGTTTTTGGGGGGTGAACCGGTTATGGTGCCGGTTTTTGAAGAAGACGGCTTTCAATATCGTCCGGAATCCATCGAAGAAAAACTAACGGAGCACACGCAGGCTATTTTTATCAACTCCCCTTCCAACCCCACAGGCACCCTCCTTTCTCGCAAACGGATGGAAACCATTGCCGGGATGAAACCCTGGATCGTATCCGATGAAATATACCACGGGCTGGTTTACGAGGGAAAAGAACACTCGATCCTGGAGTTTACAGACAAGGCCTTTGTCCTTAATGGGTTTTCAAAACTTTTTGCCATGACCGGGCTGCGTCTGGGATACCTGATTGCACCTAAAGAGTTCATGCGTTCCATCCAGAAAGTGCAACAGAACTTTTTTATTTCAGCCAATGCCATGATCCAAAAAGCCGGAATTGCTGCCTTAAAGGAGTCCGGTGAGGACGTGGCACGAATGAAGCGAATCTATAACAAGCGACGGATTTTTATGATTCGGCGGCTCAAAGAGATGGGATTTGGCATAGCCGTGGAACCGACAGGTGCGTTTTATGTTTTTGCCAATGCACGCCACCTTTCAAGGGATTCCTATGCTCTTGCTTTCGACATCCTGGAAAAAGCCTGTGTTGGTGTTACACCGGGCATCGATTTCGGCCAACACGGAGAAGGATATCTTAGATTTTCCTACGCCAACTCCATGGAAAATATCAAGGAAGGCCTCAACCGCCTGGATACATATATAAAGAACCGCGACTGAGAAACGAAAGCAGCAATGATTATAAAATCCGCAGAATTTATCACCAGCGCAGTTAAACCATCCCAATACCCCGAAATCCGTTTACCGGAAGTGGCCTTTGCCGGCCGCTCCAACGTAGGCAAATCGTCGTTGATCAATACCCTTGTCAACCGGAAAAGATTGGTAAAAACGAGTTCCACCCCCGGAAGAACCCAGTTGATTAATTTTTTTTCCGTAAATGATAGCGTTTCCCTGGTAGATCTTCCAGGCTACGGATACGCAAAAGTTCCCGAATCAGTGAGACGGAAGTGGGGACCCATGATTGAAACCTATTTGAAAGGGCGGGATACCTTGAAAGCCGTGGTTTTGATTCTGGATCTTCGAAGAACGCAGGGACCAGAGGAAAAAAATTTTATTGACTGGTTGGCGCTTTACCAGCGAAGGTCGATTCTGGTTTTAACCAAAGCGGATAAATTGTCAAAAACTGCTAGAAAAAAACAACAGGCAGCCATAGGCGATGTATTAGGAGTGAATTTATCTGATCTGATTCTTTTTTCCAGCAAGACCAGGCAGGGAAAAGAGAAAGTGTGGTCAGCCATTGAAAAGGCCGTTTCCGATGAGCACTATTAAAGAAACTGAAAAGCAGGCAGCCTTCAAATCCGGGTTCATCGCCATTCTTGGAGCCCCCAATGCTGGAAAATCGACCCTTTTAAATAGAATTCTGGGTCAGAAAATCTCTATTACCTCCAAAAAGCCCCAAACAACCAGAAATCGGATTTTAGGTGTAACCCACCGAACCGGATCGCAGATGGTTTTTTTGGACACCCCAGGTATTCATCAGGCAAAAACCCCTTTAAACACACGAATCGTCGATGCGGCATGGTCTACTATGTCTGAAGCGGACCTTATTCTTTTGTTAGTAGATGCACAGACCCCGGATAAGTCTTCGGAACAGCTGTTGATAAGGAAGCTTTCCCAGCAACGACTGCCGGTGTTACTGGCTTTAAACAAAATCGATAAAATAAAACGACCGCCTCTTTTATCCCAGATCGAAACTTGGTCCTCAGCATTTCCATTTGACAACGTAATTCCCATCAGTGCGAAGAGCGGAGAGCAAGTGGACCGTTTGGTAGATGCTATGGAAAAAGCTCTTCCCGAAGGGCCGCCATTTTTTCCTCCGGATAGTCTGACTGATCTGCCCACCCGCTTCATTGCCGCCGAAATGATCCGTGAGAAGGTTTTTCGACTTACCGGACAGGAAATACCCTATGCTGTGATGGTAACGATCGATTCCTTTAAAACAAAAAAAAAGGGTGCCCTGATCAGCATTCATGCCACCATTCATGTGGAGAGGGATTCCCAAAAAGGCATCGTTATCGGCAAAAAGGGGGTGAAGCTCAAACAGATCGGTGAGGGGGCACGCAAGGAGATTGAGGCGCTGCTTGAGAGCAAGGTTTTTCTTAAACTATTTGTTCGGGTACAGAAAAATTGGACCAATGATACGCGGGCGCTGCGCAAGTTTGGATACTGACGGCTTTAAAAAAATCCCATAAGGATTGTAAGAGTTCATCATGATAGTATCTTACCATCCCTGTTATGAAGCAGACACGAACATTCTTTGTGCCGGACGGAAACCGGACGAAAACGACCGGGCAACCATCTGTGAGGCGGATGCGGTCATTTTGCCCCAGGGATGTTCTGAAGAACTCTATAGTATGGCCAGAGCAGCATGCGCCCATGTTTTTCCGAATTACGACGTTCGTTTTCAATACCCTGGAAAAACCGGGCAGGCCAGGTTGTTCCAGGAAACCTTGATACCTCACCCCAAAAGCTTCATTTTCCACCATTCAACACAGTTAAACCGTTTTGGTCGGATTGCTGACGCCACAGGTTTTCCACTGGTTCTAAAGTTGGATTGGGGAGGAGAAGGTGACACGGTTTTTTTATTGAAGAACCACTCCGATTTGGATGTTGCTATGGCGAAGGTGACTGCGTATGAGCGAACCGGTCAGAAAGGGTTTGTCCTTCAAGAATTCATCCCGGGTTCCCAGCGGACATTGCGCGTTGTTGTGATCGGTCAGCTACGGAAGGCCTATTGGAGAGTTCAAAAAGATCCTTATACCTTCGGTACCAGTGTTGCCAAAGGTGCTTACATTGACACGACATCGGAACCTCTTTTGCAAAAGAAAGGAACAACGATAGTCAGTAATTTTTGTCGACACACAAACATCAATCTGGCCGGATTCGATGTCCTTTTCAATGCAACTGAATCCGGCCAAGACAACGGACAACCCCTGATGTTGGAGATCAATCATTTCTTTGGAAGGACCGGCCTGGGGGGGTCGGAAGCGTTTTACGCGATGTTGCAATCACAAATCGATGGATGGTTGGAAAGCCTGGGCGTAAGGATACGCGAAAAAACCGGAGCGCAACGATGAAGCCGTTTGCCTACGACTGGGATGACGACGACTATAAACGGGAGAGGCGAAAAGCGAGGGAACTTCGAAAGTCCCAATGGTGGAAACGACGATGCGCCAAAGGTCGTTGTTATTACTGCGAAAAGACCACCAAGGCATCAGAATTAACCATGGATCATATCATTCCAGTGGCAAGGGGTGGCAAAAGCACCAAAGGAAATGTGGTTCCGGCCTGCAAGTCCTGCAATAACAAAAAAAAGCAACTGCTTCCTATGGAATGGGATGAATACCTGAATGCGCTTGATTCCAAATAAAAGAGCGGCCTTTTAATTTATCGTTCCTGTTTCGACTCACTATCTGTTGACAACACAATCAATCTGTCTTTTAATCGCGCGAATGTTTTATGAGAAATGATGTGGTAACCTCAAATCCCGGAGACCTGATGCGCACGGAAAAAGAACAATACCTGCTTCTTAAGGCGCTGGATGCGTTCAATAGAAAAATAGTCGTCATTTCAGAAGAGTATCGCATTCTCGCCTTTGCCGGTATAGAAGGTAATGGCTATAAGACGTCACCATTGGGAAAACATTGCTATGAAACGTTTTTCGATCGCTCCAATCCCTGTGACAAATGCCCAGTCAAGAAAGTTATAATCTCGGGAGAACCCGCCCTCCGCGATATTTCCTCCGACAATCTGAGCAAACAAAAAAGAGCCTGTCTCTATGCCTATCCTGTTGCAATCGATGACGGTAATAATGTTGTGGCGGTTGTTAAAATGGAGTTTCCGGCTTTGGATGGCCTTGAGGAAGAGTTGCGTCAGGCCAATCGATTTTTATACAACCTTCTTCAAAGTGCTTGTGACGGTGTGATGGCTGCGGATTCGATGGGGAAAATCGTCGTTTTTAATGACGCCGCTGCGGAAGTTACCGGTTATTCTGTGGAATGGGCGCTGGAGCACCTTAACATCGTCAATGTGTACGAAGATGGTATCGCCAAAGATATCATGCGAAAATTAAGAAGCGATAGTTACGGCGGCAAGGGGAAGTTGAAAAAATACCGGATCAAGGCACGTGGAAAAAGCGGGAAAATAATACCCATTAGTCTATACGCCTCCATCATTTACGATGAAGAAGGAAACGAGGCAGGGTCCATAGGTTTCTTCCATGACTTAAGGGAGCGGATCCATATTCAGAAGAAACTGGAAGAAACACAACTTCAGTTGATCCAATCAGAAAAGATGGCCTCTTTGGGAAAACTGGCCGCCGGTGTCGCCCATCAGTTAAACAATCCGCTGGGGGGGATTACCCTCTACACCAAGCTGATGCTGGAAGATTACGATCTTGAGGATAATGCCAAAGAGGATCTATATCGGATAATAAAGGATGCTCAACGGTGCAGGGATACGGTTAAGGAACTCCTTGAGTTTTCAAGGCAAACACGCCATTTCATGAAGCCTATTAATATAAATCATGCCATAGATCGGACACTTTTTTTGATAGAAAACCAAACTCTGTTCCACAACATCACCGTACACAAAAACAAAGCTCCCTTTATTCCTTTGGTAATGGCGGACAGCCAGCAGTTGGGCCATGTATTCATAAACATCATTATTAATGCGGCCCAGTCAATGGATGGCGCCGGGACGATCACCATTACAACCAAAGAATCAGCCGCCAAAGATCGGGTGCTCATCGAAATTAAAGACAGCGGGGCGGGAATTTCACCTGAAAACCTGAAGCACATTTTCGAACCTTTTTACACAACCAAAGAAGAGGGAAAAGGAACCGGACTTGGGCTCAGCGTGGTTTATGGTATCATAGAAAACCATGGCGGTTCCATTAGCGCAAAAAGCGTTATCGGTCGTGGCAGTACCTTCAATATCGAACTTCCCATTACCCGTGAAACAGAAAAAGGAGCAGAACATGCAGACCTCACCTGATTCCGTAAACATTCTGATTGTAGATGATGAAAAAGGCATCAGGGATGGGTCGGAGCGGATCATAAACCGCATGGGATGCCGCGCGATTACCGCAGAAAATGGGAATGAGGGTCTGGATATTATCAGCCGGACAGATGTGGCGATTGTGCTTTTGGATCTAAAGATGCCGGGAATTGACGGCATGGAGGTCCTAAAACGGATTCAAGCCATGAATCGGGATATTCTGGTTGTCGTCATTACCGGGTTCGCTACCATTGAAACCGCCATTGAAGCCATGAAACGGGGGGCATACGATTTTATCTCAAAACCCTTTGAGCCTGATCAGTTGAGAATTGTCGTCAACCGAGCAAAAGAAAAAATATTGTTACAAAGGGAAGCGGTAAAACTGGAAGCCGAGAAGCGTCGGACCCTTGCGGATCTTGGAACGGAAAAAAGCAGGATCCATACCATCATCGATTCGATTCCCAACGGGATCGTCGTGACAAATGCGGAAGGTCAGGTGGTACTGATGAATCCGGCCTTAGGTAGTCTTTTAGACCTCGATCCAGAGATTACGACCGGAGGGCAGGTTTCTACATTTATTTCTGATGAAGGTTTGTGCCGATTGATTCTCGAAATTTCCTCGGGAGACCACGTGGATTTTGACGACATTCCCTCCTACGAATTTTCTGTTGGCGATGATAGGTTCCTCATGGCACGGGGGCGTCCGGTTTTAAGTAAAAAAAACGCGTGCCTGGGGGCTGTGGTTACCATCATCGATATCACCAATATGAAAGTGTTGGACCGACTAAAATCAGAATTCGTAGCTAAGGTTTCTCATGAACTCAGGAGTCCGCTTTCTACCATTCACGAGCAGTTGGCCCTCGTGCTCAACGATCTTATGGGCCAAGTCGGCGAGTCGGAGGAACACTTGCTTTCCCGGGCCAAGGAGAAGACCCAGGGACTGATTTCAACCATTGGAGACCTTCTTGATCTGTCCAGAATTGAATCCGGGGTTACCCACCATGAGCCAAAACCGGTTCAACTGGAAGAATTGTTGGAAAATATCGTTGATTTTCTTGGCACCAGAGCCAAAACCAAAAAGCAGATGCTTACACTATCACTCCCCAAAGAGCCTCTGCCTACGATCAAAGCAGATCCATTGGCGTTGGAAAGTATTTTCGGAAACCTGATCACCAATTCGATCAACTACACACAAGAGGGTGGAGAAATTACGGTCAACATGGACGCCACCGGAATCAACCTTCGAGTTCAAGTAATTGACAATGGTTTCGGTATCGAAACACGATACCTGAATAAGATTTTCGACCGGTTTTTTCGGGTGAAAAATGATAAAACGCGCTATATCACCGGTACTGGTTTGGGTTTGCCCATCGTCAAGGGATTGGTTGAATCCTTCAACGGGCAGATTCGTGTGGACAGTGTTCCGGATAAAGGTACGACTTTTACGGTGCTGTTGCCCATAGAATAGTGACGGACTGGTAAGGCGTGTGACAGGCTGGTTGTTGCCCAACATGCACGGATGTGTGGCGGAAAAGGTCGCTGAACTGGATACAAAGCAGGCTATTGAACAGGGAACCCGTCTGGTATTAGATATTTGATTGATCAGAGGAAAAACATGTCGATTAAAAAGGACAAAAAGAAATCTGAGAAACTCTCGCAGACTTTGGCCGACGCCCGTCGTCACATGAAGGAACGGGAAAACACATACCGGGAAAAGGCTTTAAAGATGTACGCTCACATCTGTGGGCGATGTGGGCGTGAGTTTGCCGGAAAAAAATTGAAGGAACTTACCGTTCACCACAGGGACCACAATCACGATAACAATCCGCCTGATGGCAGCAATTGGGAGTTGCTCTGCATATACTGCCACGATAACGAACATGGGCGGTTGGATGTGGCCGAAGCATACGATGGCAGCTCCTCCTCACAAGAAACTTCGGACAGCGATTTCTCACACCAACCCTTTGCCGGCCTGGAGGCTTTGCTAAAAAAAACGCAGTAATTACTTAAAAGAAGGATTTTGTAACCACTATTTTTGAGCTGTGCAGATTAACCACAGAGAGCACAGAGAAGAATGAGGCAAAACCCTTATACAGGAAAAATAAAAAGACGATGATTTAATTGACCCCACCTACGGCAATTTCGATACGGCGGTTCATCTCACGACCATTCCTTCTGTGTGGCTTATATTTTTCGGTTTCCCGAGTACTTCAAAGCCGCTGCGATAAAACTGCTGAACAAGGGATGAGACGTCATGGGCCGAGATTTAAACTCCGGGTGAAACTGGCACCCCAGGTACCAGGGGTGGTCAGGGAGTTCCACGATCTCGACAAGTTCACCCGAAGGGGCCATGCCGGAAAACCGGAAGCCGGCCTCTTTCAGTGGTTCCAAGTATGCGTTGTTGAATTCATAACGGTGACGATGGCGCTCGGAAATATCATCCGATTTGTAGGCGCTGTGTGCCAGTGATTCTTTTTCCAGTTTACAGGGATAGGCCCCCAACCGCATGGTGCCCCCCTTGTCCGAATGAACATCCCGTTTTTGTATGGTGCCCGATTTGTCGTCAAACCATTCCTCCAGAAGGTATATCACCGGGTGGGGGGTGGTCAGGTCAAATTCGGTGCTGTTGGCCTTCTCCAGGCCGGCAATGTGGCGGGCGAATTCAATAACGGCGATTTGCATGCCCAGGCAGATTCCGAAAAAAGGAATTTTGTTTTCCCGGGCGTATTGGGCAGCGCAGATTTTTCCATCCACTCCCCGCGAGCCGAAACCACCGGGTACCAGGATACCATCCACACCGTCCAGGCTCATACTGCAAGAGTCGGCATCAATAGTTTCCGAGTCTATGAATTTCAGATTAACCTGGGTCACATTTGGAATGCCACCGTGAATCAGGGCTTCATTCAGGCTTTTGTAAGATTCCGTAAGATCAACATATTTGCCGACGATAGCGATGGTGACCGTGTAGGAGGGGTTGCGCATGCGTCGACAAAGGTTGTCCCAATCTTCCAGTCGAGGCGAGCGAGTCCAGATGTTTAACAGTTCAACAATTTTGTCATCCAGCCCTTCTTTGTGAAAGAGAAGGGGAACTTCGTAAATACAGTCGACATCTTTAGCCGTGATGACCGCATCGGCTTCCACATTACAGAACATGGCGATTTTCCCCTTGATGTCGGGGCTGAGTATTCTGTCCGTCCTGCACAAAAGGATGTCCGGCTGAATGCCGATACTTCTTAATTCCTTGACACTGTGCTGGGTGGGCTTGGTTTTCACTTCTCCTGCCGTACTGATATAGGGCACTAGAGTGAGGTGAATGTAGATCACATTGTCTTTTCCCGCATCGTTTTTAAACTGGCGGATAGCTTCGAGAAAAGGAAGGCTTTCAATATCTCCGGTGGTGCCACCGATTTCGATGATAACGACGTCTACGCCATCGGATGTCTTTTTTATGCTTTCCTTGATTTCATCCGTTATGTGGGGAATGACCTGCACCGTGCCACCCAGGTATTCACCACGGCGTTCTTTGGAGATAACGCTGTGGTAAATTTTTCCCGTCGTGTAGTTGTTATCCCTGCCAAGTTTGGCATGCGTGAATCGCTCATAGTGCCCCAAATCCAGATCGGTTTCGGTCCCATCGTCGGTAACGAAAACCTCTCCATGCTGAAAAGGATTCATGGTTCCGGGATCTACATTGATATATGGGTCCAGTTTCTGAATGGTGACCGTTAGGCCACGGCTTTCCAGCAACGCGCCGATCGATGCGGATGCCAGTCCTTTTCCCAGGGAGGAGAGAACGCCTCCGGTAACGAAAATATACTTGGTGTCATACCCCATAAAAAAAAACCTCGGTTTTCCTAATTAAAAAAAATGGTGAACCCTGTCTCAACGATTTGAAACCACGAAAAGTCGGATTGCCCATACACTACTCAAATTTTTTTTGAAAGTCCTTTACACCCTGCCGTACCGCCTCAACTGCTTCTCGCTTTTGTTCTTCTGGCGTGTCTATGGTGCTACCATAGATGGATGCCTGTACTGCCTCCATATCCATATTTTCGAACACAATTGACGGATTGACGACAAAATCCGTTATCTGGATTTCCCTGGCGAGTTGGCCGTCGACCTTTGTGACAACGTGAAAGGGGAACCTTCCCTTTTGAATTTTCCGCCAATCCCGGAAAATGATTTCTACCGATAATTGACATCCTTCCGGCTTCGGGTCTACCAGAAGGAGACGAAGCGGCAAAAAAGTTGCCTTGTCAATAGCCAGTTGAGAAACAGATTCATCGGGATAGCTGGCACCTAAAACAAAAACAAGCGTCTCTTCTACACGTCCAAGGCTGGATATGGCGGTTTCCACACCCAGTTGGTTAACCGTGCGCATTAACTGCGACTGGGTGCGGCTTCTTAACAAGCGTTGGTATAGGTCGAAAGAACTTTTTTCAATTACTATCAGGCCATCGACGATTGTCAGAGAACTGTTTCCGAAAACCACATGTGTTCGTTGGATCCGGTCGGACACGATGTCCGATCGGAACCGTTGCGGCATGATGTAAATAGCCGTTTCATCGAAGGTAGACGATGGCGCATCCGGTGATTGAGGGTAAATGGTCAGGTTTTGGGTCACTTGGAGGGCCGTGACCCTTCCTAATGCTTTCGCTGTAAGGTGAAGGATATGGGGACCTTCCAGCACAAAAGCCCCGGTCTCGAACGGAACCAACGCGATCAGCATCAGGACGCATGGGATCATGCTCGCCAAAGCAGACAGCCCCTTTGATATCCGGTACTTTTTCTCCTCTGCGGCTCCACTATTCACAAATAAAGATCTCCTTGGCAAATTGTGCGCCCTTGCCCAGGTTCTCTTCAATACGGATCAACTGATTGTATTTGGCGATGCGGTCTGATCGGGAGAGGGAACCGGTTTTGATCTGGCCGCTGTTCACTGCTACCGCCAGGTCGGCGATAAATGTATCTTCTGTTTCCCCGCTACGGTGGGATATGACCGTGGTATAGCCGGCCTGTTTGGCCATTTCAATGGCATCCAGAGTTTCCGTGACCGTGCCGATCTGGTTTAATTTGATGAGGATGGAGTTGGCAATGCCGTCTTCAATTCCTTTGGAAAAAATAGTTGGATTGGTCACAAAGACGTCGTCGCCCACAATTTGAATGAATTCGTCCAGCCGTTCGGTCATCAGAGCCCAGTTTTCCCAGTCCTGTTCGGCCAGACCGTCTTCGATGGATACTATTGGATATTTTTCCACCAAGTCTTCATAATAATCGATCATTTGCTCGGCAGACAAGGTTTTTCCTTCTCCCTTGAGCGCATATTTTTTCTTGGTGAAAAATTCGCTGGCTGCAACATCCAGGGCCAGGCCTATGTCTTTGCCGGGGGAGTAACCGGCAGAATCGATGGCCTCCATGATAAAGCTCAGGGCTTCTTCATTGGACTGAAGGTCCGGCGCAAATCCGCCCTCATCGCCCACGGCCGTGCTCAGTCCCTTGGATTTGAGGATTTTTTTCAGGGAATGAAAGGTTTCGGCGCCCATCTGGATGGCCTGGGCCATGGTCGATGCCCCGAATGGAACGATCATGAATTCCTGTATGTCCAGGTTGTTGGCTGCGTGTGCACCGCCGTTGATGACATTCATCATGGGGACCGGTAGGATTCTTGCGTTGATGCCTCCCAGATAGCGATACAGGGGAAGGTCAAAGGCATTTGCCGCTGCCCGGGCCGCTGCCATGGAAACGCCGAGAATGGCATTGGCTCCCAGTTTGGCTTTGTTTTCCGTTCCGTCCAGATCGAGCATGCAGGCATCCAGCTCCATCTGGTCCGACGCGTCCATACCACAAATTTTTTCGGCAATGGTGGTGTTGACATTTTTTACGGCCGTGACCACGCCCTTGCCACCGTATCGTTTTGCACGGGTGTTGCGAAGTTCCAGGGCTTCCCGTTTTCCCGTTGATGCACCGGAAGGAACGGCCGCCCTGCCTAAGACGCCACAGGCCAGCACGACATCCACCTCAACCGTTGGGTTTCCTCTTGAATCCAATACCTCTCTTGCTTTAACATCAATAATTTCCGTCATGGTTTTTCCCCTGATTGTTTGGTTGGCGTGGAATGAATCGATTTCACCGATACGCGCAGAATGTGGTTTAAAGCCTTGATGGATAACGGTTGGCTGATTTCTGCCTCTCGGCGGTGTGAGCCAGTTGAAGCTTGACAATCCAACCGCAGATGTTACTCTCCTTGCTCTGGGTTGTCAAGAAATGGACAGAGTGATTTTTGCATCAAAATGTCGACTAGCGGAAAAAAGCAATGACCAAACCAAAAGATCTCTATACGATGGGCCATCTATTCGTATCTGTAGTGCGTGTGCTGGAATATAAAGAGGGCACACCCCCATCCCTGGAAACCATCTGTCAGTCAATTGGTTTTTCCGATGAAAAGGGGAGTTACCTGCTTAGCAGGCTAAAGGACCAGGGTATTGTCGATACGGTGAAAAGCGGATTCAATGACCGGATTGTCGTTGCCGACCATCTGGCCATAGAGGACCTGCCGCGAGAAACGGAAGAGACCCGCTTGGAACAGGAACTGAAGAAATTCAAAGCCGGCAAAGACACGATGAAAAAAAAGGTGGCGTCAATCAAAGCCCAGCAGGACCAGAAAAAGCAGGATTTGTTTGCTCAGATTGAAAAGAAACTGAAGGAAAAGATGAAATAAAGATATTACAATGGAATCTTCCGCATGAAGGTCGTCTGACACCTTGATAAAGTGCGGATCTTCGAGGAAAATCCATCAGCAGCCAATAATCATCAGCTAACACCCGAAAGAAGGAAGCGTATTCTTCGAGCATTTCGGATGTCAGGATTCTGTATTATGAAAAACCTGTTAAAAATCACGATTTTGGCGGCTGCGTCAGCCGCCCATAAACAAGGGGTTCTTCCTTCGTCTGACTTCAGCGAAGTGATCCTTGAGGAACCAAAAGCTGAAAGCCACGGGGATCTTTCCACCAACATTGCCATGCAAATGGCAAAAACTCAGCGCATGGCACCACGAAAAATTGCGGAAGCGCTGATTGAAAACCTGGATGACAAGGACGGCCTGATTGAACGGACGGAAATCGCCGGCCCGGGCTTCATCAATTTTTTTATCCGCCCGACCGCATGGCATCCGATTCTGTCCACCATACACAAACAGGACGACAAGTACGGGCAATGCGACATAGGCAAGGCAACGCCTATTCAGATTGAGTTTGTCAGTTCCAACCCGACCGGCCCCTTGCATGTAGGCCATGGACGGGGTGGTGCTGTGGGAGACAGCACGGCAAACATTCTCTCGTTTTGCGGGTATGATGTACAAAAAGAGTATTACATCAACGATTCAGGCAGACAGATCCAGACACTGGGAATCTCCGTATATCTCCGAGGAAAGGAACTTCTGGGAAAAACCGTCGACTTTCCCGAAACCTGCTACCAGGGAGATTACATCAAGGACCTGGCTAAAGAATTGTTGGAAAAAGACGGCAAAGATATTTTTGAAAAAGCGGAAGCAGATGCCATTATGCCCTGTGCCCGATTTGCCGCTGATAAAATTATAGACGGCATGCGGGCCGACCTGGAGGATTTCGGTATTCGCTTCGACCGCTGGTTTTCAGAGCAAAGTCTTTACGACTCCGGTAAAGTGGATGCAGATATCCGTGCCTTCAAGGAGAAGGGACTGGTCTACGAAAAAGATGGCGCCCAATGGTTTGCAACCAGCAATTACGGTGATGAGAAGGACCGGGTGGTTGTCAGGCAAAACGGTCAGACCACCTATTTTGCATCGGACATCACCTATCACAAGGATAAGTTTGAGCGCGGTTTTCGCAAAGTAATCGATGTGTGGGGTGCAGACCATCATGGCTATATCCCTCGTGTTAAAGCCGCCGTGGAGGCAACCGGCTACAACCCCGACCAGTTCGATGTACTGCTGGTGCAACTGGTCAACCTGCTCCGTGCCGGAAAACCCGTTGCCATGTCTACACGTTCCGGCGAGTTTGTCACCCTGTCCGATGTTATCAAAGAAGTCGGCCGCGATGCAGCCCGTTTTATCTTTTTAAGCCGTCACTATGACAGCCCCTTGGACTTTGACCTGGATCTGGCAAAAAAGAAAACTAATGATAACCCGGTATATTATGTTCAATACGTCCACGCCAGAATTGCCAGTATCCATCGGAAGGTTGTAAACGACGGGCTGAACGTGAGCGGTTTTTCACCATCGGATCTGCTTGCCCTGGATACATCGGAAGACATTACCCTGATCAAGAATCTGACACGTTATCCGGAAGCGGTTAAGGCTGCCGGCACTTTTATGGAGCCCCACCGAATCACCTTTTACCTGATGAACCTTGCCGCTGCCTTTCATACCTATTACAATCGGCATCGAGTACTATGCGAAGACGATCTTCCCTTGACTCGGGCTAGACTCCACTTGATAACGGCTGTTCAAAAAGTAATTCGAAACGGGCTTTCGCTGCTGGGTATATCCGCACCGGAATCAATGTAAGGATTGGTGATGAAATTCACAGTCCTAAGCCGTATTCACTAAAAAACGATCAACCATTCAATCTTATAAATGAAACCATGGGATAAGGGATAAAGATCCTGTGACCAAAAAAAAAGACAGCGCGATAAGACCAAAAGTCGCCTGGGGGAAATATCTGCTGGTCTTTTTAATCGCCGCATGGATGTTTTTTCTCGGGGTGATGGTGGGTCGTGGAACGGCACCCGTGCATTTCGATATTCAGGCATTGCAAAATGAGTTGGCCGATCTTCGCAATACAATGGTGAAAAAAGAGCGGGAGACC
>DAOWNV010000086.1 GCA_030642405.1 Desulfosarcina sp. | reverse complement strand
AGGATTCCGTACTGTTTTGAACTCCGGGCTCCAGGCCTGCCAATCTGTCTTCCATATGCACCTCCACCTTCTAGGAGGGGCACCTTTAGGGGGTTCCATGGTAGGTTAAGATGACTTGCTTCTTTTTAGCTCGGAAAAAAGGGATGAAGGAGTATGCCCAGGGACGGAATCGAACCGCCCACACGGGGATTTTCAGTCCCCTGCTCTACCGACTGAGCTACCTCGGCAAGACTCCCAAAAAATCATCATACCGTTTCGAGAAAAAATTCTTATATCCTGATTTTAAAAAACAAGTCAAGGGATTTTTTTCCGACAGCCATGCTCTGACGAGAGACGATGAACTTGACCAGCACGATAAAAAGAAGAAGCGTCAGGTAGGCGGAAAGAGTCATGAAAATTTCAATTTCGTGTAAAAGCTTTTAGTTTTTAGCTAATTTTTAATAGTTTGTATCCGCAAACGCCACCCATCCTCCGGCAGTGACCAAATCCGAGTCGAAACCAGAGATGGTAAACGAAACTGTTTTGGTCTGATTTTCGGCCGTGAACGTAATGGTGCCGGCATCAAAATTCGTTTGTGCTGTCGTTTCAAGTCCGGCGAAGGCGGTAAACAGATCCTCAATGGTGTCTGCCGGCAGCTCCACTGCCATCATGCCGCAATTGAACATGTTTTGTCTGAATATTCGGGCGAAACTTTCACCAACCACCAGATTGATACCATTGACCTCCAGTGCCCATGGAGCATGTTCCCTGGACGAGCCACAACCGAAATTAGACCGGGTCACAATAACCTGTTTGCCCTTAATATCAGAAACAGGATTGAATTCTTTCAGATTGAGGTCCTCGAGCAGATAAGGTGTAAGCGAATCCCGTGAAATTTCCGTAAGATATTTGGCCGGAATGATTTCATCGGTGTTGATGTCCGAACGGTCCAGAAACAGGACCTTGCCATTAAATAGTTTCATATTTTAATCCATTTGGGATGGACAAACTATATTCCGCCAAATTATTCAGTGTAAAGTGGGGAATTGACGATAGTTCCGGCAATGGCTGTGGCAGCGGCGGTTGCAGGGCTCATGAGATGAACCATTCCCCCTTTTCCCATACGTCCGTTGAAGTTTCTGTTTGTCGTTGCCGCGCAGACTTCACCATCGGCCAGTACACCACTGCTCATGCCCAGGCAGGCTCCGCAAGTGGGGTTAGTAACGCAGAAACCCGCATCCATGAAAATTTTGATGATGCCTTCTTCCAACGCCTGACTGTAAACACTGGGAGTTGCCGGCGATACAATGGCGCGCACTGAATCGCTGATTTGGTTTCCAGCCAGAACTTTGGCTGCGGCACGCAGGTCGCTGATGCGGCCATTGGTGCAGGAACCGATGTAGATTTGATCTACCGGTGTGCCTTCCATCTCGGATACAGGCTTGACGTTATCCGGTTTATAACCGAAGGTGACCATGGGTTCCAGATTTGAAATATCATGCTCGATGATAGCATCATAAACGGCATCCTCATCCGGTGTAAATCGTAGGTAGGTTTCCAAGGCCTGTTCCGGACTGTCGAATTCCTTTTTGATAAATGGCCACAGGTAATCAACGGTGGTCCGATCCGGCGCACAGATTCCGCAGGTACCGCCGGCTTCGATGGCCATATTGCACATAGTCATCCTGGATTCCATATCCATGGCATCCACTACCGGGCCTGCGAATTCGATAACCTTGTTTGTGGCCCCGTCGACACCGATGCGGCCTATGACAGATAAGATTACATCTTTTGCGAAAACACCGCCAGGCAAGGATCCTGTTATATTGATTCGGATCGTCTCGGGTGATTTGAAAGCACAGACACCTTTGAGGATACCCACCTCCAGATCGGTGGTACCGACTCCTGCGGCAAAGGCACCAAAAGCTCCGTGGGTGCAGGTGTGGGAATCTCCCATGATAACCGTGTAGCCGGGACGAACAAATCCCTTTTCGGGAAACAGGGCGTGGCAGACGCCATTGGCGCCGATATCAAAAAAGTCCGAGATACCGTGGCGTCGAGCCCAGGTCCGGAGGATCTTGCCCTGCAGTGCGGTTTTCGAGTCCTTGGCCGGAGATACGTGGTCGATGACAACCTTGATTCGCGACGGGTCGAACACTCTGTCCTTTCCCCGTTGTTCAAGATCCACAATGGCCGGTGGCGTTGTGATTTCGTGGCAAAACACGGCATCCAGTTGAACCACGTGAGTATCTTTGTCTGGTTTAGCCACGCGGTGAGCGTCGAAAATTTTTTGTGCGATGGTCTTTCTCATACTTTTCTTTCTAATCGGTGTCGGTTTTCAGCACCGCGAGAAAGGCGGATTGGGGAAGCATTACCTGCCCTACCATTTTCATTCGCTTCTTTCCTTTTTTCTGTTTCTCTAAAAGTTTCCGTTTCCTGGAGATGTCACCCCCGTAACATTTGGCGGTAACATCTTTACGAAATGCCGAAACAGTCGAACGGGAAATAATTTTCCCTCCGATAGCTCCCTGGATGGCGATTTTAAACATCTGGCGGGGAATTTCGGCCTTTAATTTGTTACAGGCGATTCGTGCACGGCCTGCTGCATTGTCCCGGTGCGTCAGCATAGACAGCGCATCCACCCGTTCGCCGTTAATGAGAAAATCCAGCTTCACCAAGTTGGTCCGGCGGTATTCGATCAGCTCGTAATCAAAAGAGCCATATCCTTGGGTGATGGATTTCAGTTTGTCGTAAAAATCGTAAATAACCTCTCCAAGGGGCAGTTCAAAGATCATTTCCAATCGGTTATTGGTCAGATACTGGTAATTCTTGTTAATGCCCCGCCGTTCCAAGCAAAGCTTCATCACCGCACCCATGTAACGGTCCGGTATAATGATGGCGGCCTTTATGCAAGGTTCCATGGCATATTCGATGATTGTGGGATCCGGATAAAGGGCGGGGTTGTCTATGACCAGTTCTTCACCATCGTTCGTGACTAACCTGTAGCGCACTGAAGGCGCCGTGAGGATCAGGGAAAGGTCATATTCCCGCTCCAGGCGCTCCTGGACAACTTCAAGGTGCAAAAGGCCCAGAAAACCACATCGAAAACCGAATCCCAGAGCGGCGCTGCTGTCTTTCTCGTAAATAAGCGAGGCGTCGTTAAGCTTCAGTTTTTCCATGGCAACAGCCAGGTCTTCGTAGCCGTCTGATGCCACGGGATAGATAGAGGAAAAAACCACCGGCTTTGCCTCTTTGAACCCAGGCAATTTACTTTTGCAGGGTCTGTCATAAATGGTGACCGTATCACCACACCGGGTGTCGCTGACCGTTTTGATGCTGGCGATCATATATCCCACGTCGCCTGCCTTGAGTTCTTTTTTCGGAACCCGAACGATTTGAAATACACCCACTTCCTCTACTTTGTATGTGGCATCGTTATACATGAACCGGATACGGTCCTTGGTACGGATGGTTCCTTCGATGATACGAAGATGGACAATGGTGCCTCGAAACGCGTCATAGTGGGAGTCGAAAATCAACGCCTGGAGCGGGGCATCTGTATCTCCTTCCGGAGGCGGCAGCTTCTGGACGACCGCCTCCATAACATCTTCGATTCCGATGCCCTCCTTGGCCGATGCGAGGATGGCTGAATCCGGGTCCAGTCCCAAGTCCTCTTCGATCTGGCCCTTCACCCGTTCGATGTCTGCGGACGGAAGATCGATTTTATTGATTACCGGAATGATTTCCAGGTTGTGTTCCAAAGCCAGGTAAAGGTTAGCCAAGGTCTGGGCTTCGACCCCCTGACTGGCATCGATCAGTAGGAGGGCCCCTTCGCAGGAAGCCAAGGCTCTGGAGACCTCGTAAGTAAAATCCACATGCCCAGGTGTATCAATCAGATTAAGCAAATAGGCATTGCCGTCTCTGGCTTGATATGGCAGGCATACTGTTTGGCTTTTTATGGTGATGCCCCGTTCCCGTTCAATGTCCATGGTATCAAGAATCTGATTTTTGAAATCACGGTCTGAGATGATTTTGCTGAATTGGATCATCCGATCGGACAGGGTGGATTTACCATGATCGATATGGGCAATGATGCTGAAATTACGTATGTTTTTCATATTCTTACAATTTCGGATGAATCCAGGTCAACCTGGTGGTTGACACCTGTTTTCAACACGGTTATAATTATTTCGGTTCATAGAAATTGTTTTTAATATCAGATCGTTTTCAGACATGTCAATCCGAATACGATCCGTACCATACAAAACGGGTTCAATGGCACCTCATATTCTTATTGTCGATGATGACCTTTCCATCCGGGATACCATGTACGAGTTCATTGAAATGGCAGGCTATGAGGCATCCGTAGCCGCCAGTGCGGAAGAGGCACTGGATGTCCTTTCCATCAACTCTTTCGAGGTTGTCATTACAGATATAATGCTTCCCGGTATAGATGGCCTGGAATTGACCGACCGGATCAAAGAGAACCACGAGTCCGATGTGATCGTGATGACCGGTTACAGTACTGAATATTCGTATGAAGAAGCTATCAACAAGGGGGCCAGCGATTTTGTTTTTAAACCGGTTCGACTTGAAGAGCTTCTGCTGCGCCTCAAGCGTGTTCTCAATGAACGCAGCCTGAACCTGAAACAGATCCAAATGTTGAAGAAGTTGAAAAAACTCTCCATTACGGATGGACTTACCCAGTTGTTCAACTCCCGGCATTTCTATAACCAACTGAAAGGGGAGATTGAACGGTGCAATCGATACGGCCACACACTGAGTTTGCTTTTACTGGATATCGATAATTTTAAGGATTTCAACGATACCTACGGACATCTGGAAGGGGATAAAATCCTCATACGACTCGGAAAAATTATCAAATCCCGCCTTCGTAATATGGACACGGCATACCGATACGGTGGGGAAGAGTTTACCATCATCTTACCGGAAACCTATGGCGAAGAAGCCAAAACCGTCGCCGAGAGACTGCGCGCTGCTGTTGAAAATGAAGAATTCAGTGATGGTGAGATAGCTGAGTTGGGAATCACAGTCAGTATCGGTGTCACACAGTATTGCACGGAAGAGGTAATCTCCAACTTCGTCCAACGCGCTGACCAGGCGATGTACAAATCCAAACAGGGCGGCCGCAATCGGGTTTCTTTCCTGTGTGGCAAGCCTGCAAATCACCACCATATCACAAATGATTGAGTATTCATTTATCACAAAGCCGACCCAAGCCGATATTGTCAGGCTCATTGAATTATACCGGCACGCCGGTTGGTGGACAGTGGAAACAGACAATCCTGCCCTGGTTGCCGGTATCGTAGAAGGCAGTCACTGCTTTTTGGTTGGTCGGCAAAAAGGGGTAGTTATTGCCATGGGCCGTGCCATTAGTGACAGAGTCAGTGATGCCTATATCCAGGATATTACCGTAGACTCGTATTTCAGGGGGCAGGGTATAGGGTCCAGGATCGTTCAGGAATTGATAGAAAAGCTGGAGGAGGATGGCATTGGCTGGATCGGTCTTATTGCAGAAAGGAAAACGCATCCTTTTTATCAGGCATTGGGATTCACACCCATGGCTGATTCCATGCCCATGCGAAAGACATCATGATTAATTTCAAACCATTGAAACCTATAGACCATGACAATTACCGTTCTTATTTTAAAAACCAGCGCTATCCTTTGTGTGCATATGCTCTGTCTTCTATCATCGCTTGGACCAATAAGGAGTATAAACCGTTTGGGGCTGAATTCGAGGGCGCTTTCATTGTTGCCTCTGAATTCGAAAAAGAAAAAAAAAACCGTCATCTTCTTTTGCCGATCTCGCCGGAAAGAGAGTTTTCACCTGATGAACTGGCTTCTCTGTCCAAAATGTCCGGGTACACTCAGTACTGGTTCGTGCCCGAAGAATATGTGAATCGTTTTGGGCAAGATGCTGTAGAAAAATATTTTCAGGTTAAACCGCACGCCGCCTATGACGATTATGTTTATCTGGCTGAAGACTTGGCAGAACTAACGGGGAACCGATATTCGAAAAAACGCAACCTAATCAAGCAGTTTCGACGAAATTATGTGGATCAGGGCAGGGTCGAGGTCGAGCCGATTGATGAGAATAACGCCGAGTCCTGTCTCATATTTTTAGAAGAGTGGTGCGAGGAGCGAGATTGCGATTCAGACGATCAGGTAGACCTTTCCTGTGAGAAGAAAGCGGCCATCAATACGTTGAACCATATTGCCGTTTTCGACCTGAAGGGACTACTTTTGCGAATCGACGGCAAGGTCAATGCCTTCGGTATCTCCGCTCCCGTGACACAAGATATGGCCACCTTACAGTACGAGAAGGCATTCAGCAGGATTAAAGGATTGTATCAGTATTTCGACAATGCCTGTGCTCAAAGGCTTTTTGATGGCTTTGTGTATCTAAACAAGGAAAGTGACATGGGTATCCCAGGTTTAGCCAAAGCGAAGAAATCCTATCATCCTGTAAAAATTGTAAAATCATTTAAATTGGTTTTGAAGGACTTAAGGATTGGGGATGAAATTAATTCCCCATAATTGCACCGGGCTTGGGGTCGTCTTCATGGCGCATCAACGGTTGTATGCTCGGATATACGCCACATTTCTTGATAGACACTTGCGATCTTTTTTATGCACTATTCAGGCTATCATCTTTCCAATTCATTCTTAATGAGAATTCCTATCTTTTCCATTGAAAATGGCTTTTTTATATATTTCCCAGCACCTAATTTTTGAGCTTCTATTACCCGGTCTGTCTCAGAAAATCCACTAGCGATTATTGCTTTTTGTCCGGGACGTATTTCAAGTATTTTTTTGTATGTGTCAAGCCCATCAATCCCCGGGTCCATTATCATATCCAGAATCAATAGATCCGCTAAATTGTGTTTTATGTATTCAACCGCTTCTTCACCGCTTGGTACCGTTGCAATTGAATAACCAAGTTTTTTTAGCATTCTAGAAGCTATTTCTCTTTGCATTTCGACATCATCCACGACCAGAATTGTCTCTCCATCTCCCATGTATTTTTCCATTGGTAAGGCGTTTTCTTTTCGAATTATCTCTCTCCTGGTTACGGGAAAATATAGGGTAAAAGTGGTTCCTTTTCCTTTAGTGCTTTGAACATCAATATATCCGTTATGATCTTTTACAGTTCCCCACACGACAGCCATACCTAATCCTGTTCCGCTCCTTCCCATCACCTTTTTCGTATAAAAAGGCTCAAATATCCTCTCTAAATCCTCTGGTGCGATACCCATGCCTGTGTCTGATACCGAAAGGATAACATAATCCCCTTCTTCTACATCATCATAACCTCTTATGGGTTTATCAATATATCTGTTTTGTGTTGATATGAGTATATTTCCACCTTCATGCATTGCTTCTGCTGCATTACTAACTAAATTCATGACGGTTTTCGACAGGTGTACGGATGAACCCATAATATTTAGCAAATTCATCTCAAGATTGCTTTCTATTTTGGCCTCAGGATTGAATTCTTTTAGCTTTTCACATTCTGGAGATATAAGATAGTCGTCAATAATCTGATTGAGGTTCTCAACTTCCGTAACAACAACGCCTCTTCTACCCAATGTCAACAAATCTTGCACTATAGCGGCAGCCTTTTGTCCCGATTTTTGAATTGTTAAAATTGGTTTTCTTAAGGGGCTGTCTTCAGGTAAATCCATCAATATTAGATCCGGATAACTTACCTGAGCCGTCAAAATGTTGTTTAGGTCATGAGCTACACCACCTGCAAGGGTCCCTATAGCCTCCATCTTTTGGGCTCGTTGGAGTTGAATCTCCAGGAGTTTTTTCTCAGTAATGTCTATAATAATTCCTCTCATGCCCACGGGTTTCCCGTCACGAATGATAACCGCCAAATTAATCATGACGGAAAAGGTGCTGCCGTCTTTTCGTATGGCGGTGTATTCACTAAGGCCGACATCCTCTCCCTGCAATATCCTCTGTATTTTTGTCTTGACCTGATCAGCGTCATCGGGAACAAGCATCTCCATATAGTTAACACCGCGATCGAAATCCTGCCGGTTATATCTGAATTTTTCGAAGCCGGCACGATTGACAAAGAGAACTTTTCCCTCTAAATCTATTTCGTAAATTATCTCCGGCATCAACTCAGCAAGTTCTCTGAATTTTTCCTCGCTATCCCGAAGCGTAGCGTCTGCCTTCATACGTTCCGCAATCTCAAGTTTGAGTTCCTCGTTGATTTTTGATAACTGAAGGGTTCTTTGTTGAACTTTGTCCTCTAATTCGATGTTGACCTTTTGTACCTTTTCCTCTTCTTCTTTCAGCAAATATCCTAGGAAAAAGTCTCTTCGCGCTGACATTTCAATCGAGTGGGCGACTATCATTCCAAGGAAATTCATGGTTAATATATAAAAACTGTTGTGGAATAGAACATGAGGCGGTGTGTTGACGACTATGGTAGACACAAGGAAATAAAGCAAGAACAGGACCCATCCTGCCAGTGAGGCATTGATGAAGCGTTCGCGAATAAAGGTATAACCAAAAACCATGGAGAAAAGCACACCGATATAATATGAGTAATTGCCCGGAGGCGGGGCGGTTACAATCATGGCTATGAATCCACCCCCTGTTATTAGGATATAGCCGATGTTGATTTTTTGCCAGAAACGTTCGTAATAAGATGAAAAAGAGAACACCAAACCGATCAGAAAGACCGGTATGACGATCAGGTAGCGAATAAACCACAAGGCATATTTTTGCTCTGGAAAATAACCGGCATCAATGATTCCGGGGGCTGCGTAGAAAAAAATAGTGAGTATGTGGCAAAGTCTCAGGTGCCCAAGATATTTATGGAAATAGTCGGAAAGAAAAGGCTTTTCAAGGTGTTTGTGATCTCCGCTGAAAGATAATGTAAACTGGTTAATTTCCATTTTTTCGGTTGAAATAGGATTACTTTTATTCATCACTGTTTTATCCTCTGCGTTACTGGGTGCTGCGTCCCAGAATAAATGACCCCGAGTATCCCTATATAACTAACCCACCATCTATCAGCCCTGCTATCCCACCCGAAAAAATGACTAAAGACCACACCACCTTGTTTGAAAAAGTAACCCCCTATATTCGAAAGTGAATTTTCCCAAAAGCCACTACAAAACAGAAGGGATACTAAGATACCGCCGACAGCAACATTTGAAGATATTAAAGCACATCAGTAAAAAGTGGAAAAGGAAAAAATCAAACCTGATAATATACCGCCGTGTCTCCGCTACCATGTTGGATCAGAATTCTTCAAGATTCATGCATACCGTGAACGCCTGT
>DAOWNV010000323.1 GCA_030642405.1 Desulfosarcina sp. | reverse complement strand
TCCATCCATAAATGGTCTTTATGGATGGACACTGATCTAATTGCAGAACCCATGAATCCGTATACTTATTTACTTGACCGCTGCTACGCTGAAGTGCATAATTTACTGATCTGAAAAGAACATTTGAAAATCGACAAGGCTGGCTCACCGGTGAAATGGTGGGTGTGGTGCAATGGTTTTCATCGAAATACGCTTTCTGATCCTGACTTTTTCCCCAAAGGAAAGAATTGCATGAAAAAGAAAATACTCGTGGTTGATGATAACCGAATTGTTTTGAAATTTCTTTCCAATTTGTTGAACCGGGAAGGCCATGAGGTGAAAACGTGTGAAGACGGGTTGTCGGCCCTGAGTCTGTTAACTGACTACCAACCGGATATTGCTTTCATTGATCTGATCATTCCGAAAATTGGTGGGGACAAACTGTGCCAGATTATAAGAACCATGGAACATATGCACAATTGTTATCTGGTGATCGTATCTGCAGCTGTTGCGGATATGGATTTGGATTACAAAAGCATCGGTGTAAACGCCTGTATTGCCAAAGGTCCTTTTGGACAAATGGGCGAGCATTTGCTGGCGGCAATCAAAGATTCCAACAATGCGAACCGTTTGACTGCGGAACATGAGATTCGGGGTATCTCATCCATCAATGGTATCCCCACCTATGCGCGGCGGATGACTAAAGAGCTGCTGGAACGGACACGTCATCTAGAAACCATATTAGAAAGCTTGAACGAGGCGATCGTGGAGCTGTACGCAGGTCACGTTGTTTACGCCAACTCAGCGGCCGTCAAACTTTTTTCCGTTCCATTGGAAACAATTTTATCCTCCGATCTACGTGAACTTTTTATCGAGGCTTCCAGAAACCGGATCGACGCTCTAATTTATCCTGAGCTGGTTGAATCTCCGGTGGTGGTGGGGGTGACCCACCCTCTAGAGTTGAATGGGCGTCAGATTATTGTTCGGAGTTTTCCCGTCGAGGGTGAGAACGATACGACCATTTTGTTGATTACCGATGTTACGGAGCAACGGAGTCTCGAATATCAATTGCAGCATGCACGGCGTATGGATGCCATCGGCAATATCGCAGGTGGAATCGCCCATAACTTTAACAATCTTCTAATGGGAATCCAAGGAAATGCTTCCATTTTAAGTCAATCTTTGAAAATTGGTGATCCGGGTTTTAACGAATTGGCGAGTATAGAACGATGCGTTGACAGTGGTGCAAAATTGACCCGGCAGCTTCTGAGTTTTGCCAGAGGAGGTCGGTATTCGATGGATGTAGTGGATCTAAATGAAATAGTTGAGAAAACTTCAAGTATGTTTGCCCGCACCAAACAAGAAATCCATGTGACCACTCATCCGGCAGACCACCCCCCCATGGTGGAAGTGGATTCTGCTCAAATCGAGCTGGTACTGATGGATCTTTATGTAAATGCCTGGCATGCTATGGTATATGGTGGGACGTTAACCGTCTCCGTGACTCACGAGATTTTGGACGAAACTTTCTTAAAACCGTACGACCTTGATCCTGGGGATTATTTGAAAATCAGTGTGTCCGACACTGGATCCGGTATGGATAAAGAGACCATAGCTAGGATTTTTGAACCATTTTACAGCACACGTCATATGGCTGAGAGTACCGGATTGGGGTTGGCTTCCGTATTCGGAATCATAAAAAAACACCAGGGTTTCATTATGGTGGAGAGCTGTGTGGGGTATGGGACCACATTCTTTGTTTTTCTGCCTGTAGCAAAGGCCGTTGGTGCACCAAAGAAGGTGGTGCAACCGGAAGACGCAGCTCTTTCGCTTCAACTGGAAAAGGGGGTGGGTACTATTCTGGTGGTGGATGACGAAAAGATTATCCTTGATGCAGCGAATATATTGTTGAAGGAATTGGGTTACGATGTTCTGCTGGCCGATGGCGGTGAAGAGGCCGTGCGCACTTTTGAAGAGAATAAAAACCGGATTGATCTGTTGATTCTTGACTTGGTGATGCCGGATCTGGGTGGTGAGGTCGTTTATGAACGAATTAAGAAATCGCGGCCTGATATTCCCGTGATTCTATCGTCGGGATACGGTATTGAAGAACAGGCCGAATCCATGTTGAAGGGGAGCCGTGATGGTTTCATACAAAAGCCGTACAACCTGATTCAATTGGCCCAACAGATTAAGGAAACACTGAGACATTAATCACGCTTCCTCCATAAACGGATAGCACCATTCATGAGGCGGCACTATGGTTTCTTTGATGATTCCGGCGCTCATTCACCGCATAACATTTTCAGTTCGAATTGTCTTTCAACGGGAATAAGAGAAAAAGTCTCTCATTTAATTCCCTTGCGTGTATCCACAATAAGGTGGCGTAGCATTTCCCATGCAAGTTTCTCTTTTCGGCGCTCTTGGGAATCAACCGTTTCTCTATCATCGTTGCCGGTGGAGTAGAGGATTACTGAACGGCCATTGGGTCTCACAATGGATTGCATACCTGTTTTATTTTCCGCTTTTTCATACTCGGTGGCTCTGTTTTCACTTTCAATCATCATCTGAATTGTTTTTTCAGACACCCCGTTTTCCTTAAGCAACAAGATCTCTTCCACCGTCAGTGCAGACACAATAGTCGGCAGCCAAAAAACGAAGAAAAAAACGACCGCCACTATTTTGTCTTTCATGATGCCACCTTTTCACCCTATTGACAGGTTCGGTGCTAGTTTCTAATAATAAGAAATCCAAGAGTAGTATGTATCGGATCGATGTCAAGCGCTATAAGTTGATCAACAACAGGTTCTTAAAAAGTAAAATGGAGAAAGAAAATGATTGACGTCTATGAAAAACTTGCCCAACATCTGGATAATTTGCCTGCCGGTTTCCCGAGGACTGAATCGGGTGTGGAAATGCGAATCCTTAAAAGGTTATTTTCATACGAAGAAGCCAAAACCGGGATGCTGTTGACCATGATGCCGGAATCGG
>DAOWNV010000119.1 GCA_030642405.1 Desulfosarcina sp. | reverse complement strand
TTTACAAGCGCCAAGGTGTCTCAGCTGGCACTGTTGCCTCAAGGCAGACCTGAAGCGACCAAACGCGCCCTGAATATGGTAAAAATAATGGATGAATTGGGTTTTGGTAATTGCACCAATGAAAGAGAGTGCGAAGCCGAATGTCCAAAAGAGATCTCCATCACAAATATCGCCAGGTTGAATCGTGAATATTTCAAAGCTGCATTAACCGACAAATCAGTTTAATCGGGCTTTATTGCTACCTCCTTGCATAGAGGTCTGTGGGAAGGACCAATACCGACAATTTTCCCTTCCCACAGTTCGCTCTCTTCTATTCTTTCAATAGAACATTGTTGGTTCCCCCTACGCATTTATCTGCTGAATTTATTTCTTCGTATCAACGCTCTACCCTTATAAACGGACGACTTTAAAAACAATTAAAGTTTTCTCGCGGTCTGCTGATATTAGGTCATATAACCATATCGGACTGATTACGATTCTCACTTGTGTACAAGGAGCAGACCATGACCATTCAGGATGATGAAACCTTACAGATGTATTTGGAAGAATCGGTGGAACATCTAGCAGATATAGAAACAGACCTGTTAGCTATCGAGGAAGCCGGTGCCGACATCGATGAAGATCTTGTTAACAAAGTGTATCGCGCTGCGCATTCTATCAAAGGCGGAGCCGGATTCATGGGATTGACCACAATCAAAGATCTGACCCACGAAATGGAAAACATTCTCGGTAAGATCAGAAGCCGTGAAATGGTTCCGACTCCTGAAATCGTCAATGTGCTGCTTTTGGCTGCCGATACACTCAAGGCATTGATGGATGATGTATTTACCAGCAATGAAGTGGACATTTCACAGCATATTGACTCATTACAAACAATTGCCGAAGGCGGGGATCTTTCAGCAGCAGCGGGACAACCAGAGGAGGAGGAGGAGGAGGCCGTACAACCCCAGGAATGTGAAACATCTGAGAAGGATGTTCCCGCAGATGACGTGGAAAAAATATCTATATCCGCTGCAGAAACCGGTGTTTCCATAGATGCGGACCCCACCATGATCAAAAATCTGATGGAAGAGGGAAAGTTCGTCTATTTGGTGCAAATCGACTTGCTATCGGATGTGGTGAACAAAGGCAGATCACCCATGACATTCATGGAGGATATGGAACAGACGGGCACCCTCGTCGCCTGCAGTACGCCTCCCGACACAGTTCGTTCCATGACGGTAGAAGGGCAAGCGGCTCCTGATCCACTCATTGTGCTGTTCGCAACCATATTAAAACCGGAAGATGTCAATGTTTTGTTCGAAATTCCCGAGCAAAAAATCCATCAAGTCCTACCGGATCATACGGTTCGTTGCCTTGGCGCTGAAACACCAGAGCCGGTATCCACAACACCACCGTCCCATCCGTCTGAAAATGTTCCACCTGAAAATGTTCCTATGGAACCGGTACCCGAGATGGTAGCGGAACCGGTAGCAACTAAAACACCGACGGAAAAAAAGTCGCCTACACAACAGAAAAAAAAGAGAAAACAAACGGACACCGAGGCCAGCCTCCGCGTTCACGTGAGTCTGTTGGATCAGTTGATGACCTTGGCCGGTGAATTGGTACTGGGCCGTAATCAGCTTCTCCAGTCCATGAGCTCGGAAGATCAGCGGGGAGCCGACATCGCCGGACAACGTATCGATTTGATTACTTCCGAGTTGCAAGAAGCGATCATGCTCACCCGTATGCAGTCTATCGGCAACGTCTTCAATAAGTTTCCAAGGGTGGTTCGCGACCTGTCCCAGTCATTGGAGAAACAAGTTGAATTACACCTGGAAGGCAAAGGTGTCGAGCTGGATAAAACCATCATTGAAGCCATCGGAGATCCGTTAACCCATTTGGTCCGCAACGCCGTCGATCACGGCATCGAAATTCCCGACGTAAGGCAGCAGGCCGGGAAAAATCCGATGGGGAAAATATACTTAAAAGCCTACCATGAAGCCGGTCAGGTAAACATTGAAATAGCTGATGACGGCAAAGGATTAGACGGTCGGATGTTGGTTCAAAAAGCCATGGAAAAAGGGCTGATCAGCGAAGATCAAGCCAAAGTTATGTCTGACAAGGAGAAGATCAACCTGATCTTTCTTCCGGGTTTTTCCACTGCGGAAAAGGTCACCGACGTGTCCGGGCGGGGTGTGGGAATGGACGTAGTTAAAACCAACCTTGATAAGCTCGGGGGAATCATCGATATTGATTCGGAAATGGGCAAAGGATCAACCATCCGTATCAAATTGCCTTTGACTTTGGCCATCATTCCCTGCCAGGTTGTAATGACTGGAAACGAACGCTATGCCATTCCCCAGGTCAATTTGGAAGAGCTGCTACGCATCCCGGCAAATCAGGCAAAAGATCGGATCGAGCGGGTGGGTGACGCAGAGGTGGTTCGTCTTCGTGGGAACCTTCTTCCACTGATTAAACTGTCCGACGTGATCGGGACAAGTTCCATCTACACCGATCCCAATAGCGGTGAGAAACATATGGATCGAAGAAAATCCATTTCGGACAGACGGTCCAAGGAAAGCCCGTTGATTGCGGATGAAACGACCGTTCAAACTCAACCGCAAGATGGTATTGAAGAAAAACAAGTCTTAGAACGGAAATCCAAAGATCGCCGCTATCATTCCAACAGTGCGTTGAATATCGTCGTCGTCTCCACAGGTGCCATGAAATATGGTCTGGTGGTGGATGAGCTGAACGATTCGGAGGAAATTGTAGTCAAACCCCTGGGACGGGACTTAAAGAACTGCAAGGGTTACGCCGGAGCAACCATAATGGGTGACGGTCGTGTTGCGCTCATCCTGGATGTTGGAAACCTGGCCCAAATGGCCGGATTGACATCCATTGAAGCATCTTCAAGGGCAACAGACGTCTCCCAGGAAAACCTGCAAGCTCTTCGCGAACAGAAAGATCGCCAGTCATTGTTGTTATTCCGCAGTGCGGAAAACGAACAATATGCGGCTCCGCTTAGCATGGTTGAACGAATTGAAAAAATAAAAACCACCGACATCGAAAACGTGGGGGGCAAACGCGTCATTCGCTATCGCGGCGGAAGCTTGCCCCTGTTTTGTGTCGATGAAGTGGCCAATGTTCAGCCCCTGGCCGATGTAAATGATCTGCTGGTTATCGTATTTATCGTTTCCGGACGGGAAGTGGGTCTGCTTGCCATCGGCCCTGTGGATGCAGTTGAACTGTCTCTGGAAATGGATGGCCAAACCTTGAAACAGTCAGGCATTATGGGATCGACCATCATTAACGATCACACCACGTTGATGGTTGATGTCTATGAGATGGTGCAAACATTGAACCCGCACTGGTTCGAAACCATGGATACCGTTACCGACAATGACGGGAAAGCCACCAAAATCCTTTTTGCAGAAGATTCGAATTTCTTCCGCAACCAGGTTAAAAGTTTCATGGAAGATGAAGGATACACGGTCATTGAAGCTGAAGACGGCGCCATCGCATGGGACCTTTTGCAAGAGCATGCAGATGAAATCTCTATAGTTGTAACCGATATCGAAATGCCGAACATGGACGGTTTTGAGCTGACCAAGCGTATTAAAACGACCAACGCCTATTCCCACCTGCCCGTGATTGCACTGACAACGCTCGCCGGAGAAGGAGATATCGAGAAAGGTCACAAGGTAGGAATCAATGATTACCAGATCAAACTCGACCGGGAAAAATTGGTCCACAGCATCCACGGATTTCTATCAGGAAAATAGGAAGGAACGAAACAATGGCAAGTCGAATTGTTGAAATGGCCACCTTTTATGTGGGTGATGCCCTTTGCGGAATGGACATACTCAAGGTACAGGAAATCAACAAGTTAATGGAAATGACCACCGTTCCCCAGGCTCCGGATTATGTAATGGGCATACTGAATTTGCGGGGACAGATCGTCACGATCATCGACCTGGGCAAAAAGCTCAACCTGGGGGAAACCCAACTAAACTCCATGAGCAGGAATATTATCGTCACCGCAAAAGACGAATATGTCGGCCTGCTCGTCAACCGCATTAGCGATGTTGTTGAAGCACAATGGGACAAAGTGGAACCCCCGCCGGCGAACATCGGAGGAATCCAGGGGAAATTTTTTAAGGGTGTATTTAAAACCAAGGATAGTCTGGTCGGTGTTTTGGATGTGGAGAAAGTGTTCGAAAATGGGAATTAGAAGAAAAGGAAAACCTTTCCATGTTTAACCGCACACCGTTACGTGTTCTGGTAGTGGACGACACCGTCTTGTACCGTAAAATAATCAGCGATTCACTCGCCAATCTTCCCAATGTGGAAGTGGTTGGGGTTGCCCATAACGGAAAAGCAGCCGTCTCCAAACTGAAAACCCTGAAACCTGATCTTCTCACACTCGATATCGAAATGCCCGAAATGAACGGCATTCAGGTGCTTGAACACATTCAGAAAAATGCATTGCCCATCGGGACCATCATGCTCAGCACCCTCACTCGTGAAGGTGGTGCCATGACCATGAAAGCTTTGGAACTTGGGGCCTTTGATTTCATCCCCAAACCTCAATCCGGAACCCTCGAGGAAAACAGGGTTAAGATCGAAACCATTATTGCTCCCATAATCCGCGCATTTCAAAAAAGGGTCCGGCTCTCAGGAAATCGACCCGCTCCTGTTCATCCTGGTACTAAAATTAATAACCCACCCCGTCCTAAGGCGTCGATCAAACCGATCTCTTCTCGGCAAAAGCTCGTAACCAGGTCCAAAGCTGAAATTATCACCATTGGGATTTCCACCGGAGGTCCTAATGCTCTGGCCACAATGCTACCCATGATCCCCGGTGATATCGGCGTTCCCATTTTAATCGTCCAACACATGCCGCCCATGTTCACCCAGTCGCTGGCCAACAGTCTGAACTCCAAATGTGCCATTGATATCAGGGAAGCCAGGCATGGCGAACCCCTTTTGCCAAATACCGCCTTGATCGCTCCAGGTGGCAAACAGATGAAGATTGTCGCAGCTGCTGATGGCAGGAATCGGGTCATCAAGATTACAAACGATCCCCCTGAAAACAGTTGTAAACCCAGCGTGGATTACCTTTTCAGATCTGTTACGCAATATTATGTAGGCCGTGCAACAGGTGTGATTATGACGGGAATGGGTTCCGATGGCAACAAGGGATTGAAGCTGATGAAGCAAAATGGTGCGACAATTATCGCTCAAAATGAAGCGACTTGCGTCGTTTACGGTATGCCGAAAGAACCTGTGGAAAGCGGATTGGCGGATGCGGTACTACCATTGAATAAAATTGCCGACATGATAGTAAAAACAGTTCGCAAGGCGTAACCATCCGATCGCTGTCCCGCAATTTCTCTAATCGTTGCGTCAGGAAAAAAAATGGTAAAAATCAAACCGGAAGAAGTCAAACTCCTCTCATCATATATTTATAAAGTATCGGGGATCAGCATAGATGCATCCAAAGCGTATCTTCTTGAAACCCGGCTCGGAAAACTGGTGGAGGAGTCAGGTTGCCGGACGTTCACGGAATTTTACCAGAAAATTCAATCCTCTATGGACAAACATCTGGATAAAAAGATTATTAATGCAATTACCACCAATGAAACGCTTTTTTTCCGTGATACGAGCCCATTTGATCTGCTAAGACATAAAATCATGCCTGATCTCATCGACAGCCGCTCCGGCAAGGTCTCCCAACCCGGATTTCCGCGACTGAAAATCTGGAGCAGTGCGTGTTCCACAGGACAGGAGATATACAGCATCGCCATTGTCATTAAAGAGCTATTGGGCAACAACCCCACCCATAAGATAACGCTCATGGGGACCGACCTTTCCGATGCCGCCATTGCTCAAGCCAGTTCGGGGGTCTATAATCAATTCGAAATTGAACGGGGGCTTGCGCGTGAAAAACTCCAACGCTATTTCACACCGTCCGGAACCAGCTGGAAAATCAAGGATGAGATTCGTGCCATGGCCACTTTCAAACATATGAATCTGATGCGACCTTTTATGGGGCTTGGCAAATTCGATATCATTTTTTGTAGAAATGTGGCGATCTATTTTACTCTTGAAGACCGGAAGAAACTGTTTAACAAAATTGCCGATGTGCTGGAACCTGACGGGTACCTGCTAGTCGGATCAACGGAATCACTGACAGGAGTCTGTCCGAGGTTCATTCCAAAACGTCACTTGCGGTCCATCTACTATCAACTTAATTAATCAAATGACAGCATCGAGGAATACAACAAATGACAAGCCTAAAAATACTCGTAGTCGATGATGATCCGGTAACTCGTGCTCTGTTGACCAAACGGCTGAGCCGTGAGGCATACACCGTGGATATTGCCGAAAACGGTCAGGCAGCCGTTGATAAAATTGCCGGGCAGTATTTCGACGTGGTGCTCACCGACATGATCATGCCGGGCGGTGTTGATGGCATAGCCGTACTCGAAAAAACCAAGCGGATCAGCATAAAGACGGAGGTTGTTTTGATTACGGCCCACGCCTCGGTGGACAATGCCATCGATGCTATGAAAAAAGGTGCTACGGATTATCTGCAAAAGCCCATCAATTTTGACGAACTGTTTCTTAGGCTGGAAAAAATTCGCAATTTGAAAATGCTCGTAAAAAATGCCGATGATTTACGTGAAGCCATGGATGTAACTGAGTCAACATCCGCCGAAACCATTCAAAACCTTGAAATCGTAGTTGCCGATTTAAATGAACAAATATCTAACATAAAAACTGCATTGCTCAGGAAAGATCGAGATCCTAAAGATTGTATTCGTCTGGCACTGAATCAAATACCATAAAATCATCGGAAAGTCCCTTCCCCAGGTGAGATATCAACAATGTAGGCCATGATGGCGGCATTCTTCCTCAATCTGAATACAGCTTTGTCACATTGAATAATTAATTATTCTTACCTCTCTTGATTATTGTTCTTTATCAGTGTATCTTTGCGGATTTGAATATGTGATGGGAAACTTTAGTCATGCGATTACCTTTGAAAAAAGTGGCCACAGCGCTGAACCTACCTCTCTCCACAGTGGAACGTTGGATCCGTCAAGGCAGAATCCCTATTCAGCAAATCGGTAACGACGCAGTCTTTTCCAGCTCTGCCGTTAAAAGATGGGCCGATTCACATCAACTGTCATTTGTCTTGGACCATGATAACATCATCGACGAGTCCACCCCTGAAATTTTCGATTCACTGGTTTCCGCAATGAAACGGGGTAAGGTATTTCATCAGCTTGGCGGTAATGATAGAGAGAAAGCACTTCGATCGGCAGTTAAGCGTTTAGATTTTCTTACCGATGATATCCAAAACGAACTATATGATAAATTATTGGCCCGTGAACAATTAGCATCGACCGGTATCGGCAACGGGATTGCCATCCCCCACCCGAGGGATCCCATTTCCCAGACACCAAAATCGCCGGTCATTGCAACCTTTTTTATAGAGCATCCGATCCATTTCAACGCCATTGACGATCAACCGGTATCCATTTTCTTTTTGCTGATCAGCCCTACGGTCAAAAATCATCTCCATCTGCTCTCCAGGTTATCTTACTGTATCCGGGACAAGGCGTTCACTATGTTTTTGCACACACACCCCAACGCCAATGATCTTTTTTCGCGTATTGCAGGGTTTGAAAAACAGCTTGACGAGCCCTGACCATGAAAAATTATATCAAACAATGGAAGTATCCGGGCAACTGGTCCCTTTTCCGGTCAGACGACCGTCTTTTGCTCATAATCTTCGCCATAATCGTCGGAGTATGCAGCGGCTTGGCAGCGTTGGTATTAAACCGTGGGTTAGAAACCATGCTCGCGTGGCTCCACCACTATCGGGCATACTGGTGGGCTATTTTCCTACCAGGGATAGGTGCGGCTATCTCTTCCCTCTTCCTTGAAAAAGTTGTCAATGAAGGCGCCGGACACGGTGTTCCGGAAGTC
>DAOWNV010000252.1 GCA_030642405.1 Desulfosarcina sp. | reverse complement strand
GTCGGGCACTGGTTTCCGACGTATCCTTGGCTGTCTGGGTTGTCATTTGATTGAACCGTCCCAGCATGGCTTGTGCTATTTTTTTAATGGATTGGGCAGCCGGCAGGTCATTGTCTATGACCAGGACTTGGTAAAGGGGATAGAGGTCACCGCCGGTTGGATGGCCGGTTTTGAAATGCAGGTCACGATTTTTGAGGGCCTGGATGATCCGTTTGAAAAGACCCGGGTAGTGCTTTTTTACTCTTCGAGCAATCCGTGCATGTTCAAAGATGGTAAAAAGGTTCAGTGCCAGAGTCGGTTTGTCGAATCCGTTCAGAAAACGGGCCAGATCGGAATCCTTGGCCGAGGATTCGGAAATGGTTGCCGGTGGATCGACGATGACGCTACCCTTGGCCTTTTCCACATCGAGTTCATACGTGCCGAATTCCATGGCACCAGCTTCCAGCCTCACCAGCAGTTTGTACAAATCAGCGTTGTCTTCCCGCCGATCCATGATATCGATTTCTTCTGGAAGATAGATAGCTTGCCCGTCACATCGAACCATCGGAGATCGCGGTTCATTTTCGTTCCGGGCCATGGGTAGGTAGGAAAGTTTGCGGATTGGAATGGCCATGCCGGTACGCGCTTGAAGGTAACGTTCCAGCCCGGATCGAACGGTGGCCAGGGGAACGGCCACCTGAAAAGAGCGGCAGGTTTCCATGGCTTGTTTGGCATCGAGTGAAAGGTATCGGGACCCCCTTTCCGAATCCTTTTTATACCGTAAAAAGGCCTGATCCAAAAATGTGTATAGTGCTTTTTCAGGCAGAAGGTCAAGACCGGCTGTCAGTCCCTGCAAGTAGGCGTCGGATAGGCGTACATCGAATGAAATTACACGGGTCCATCCCCGAATCTGCCACAACCGCCTTGTGGAATTGAAATCACTTACTGCCCTGGGTAAGGTATGGGTCAAATACAAAGATCGATTGTAGGTCAGATCCAAGGAGTAGGTGGCCACCAGAAGGTCCATAAAGGCGTAGGCACTGGCGAGTTGGCCCTTTTCGATAAAGGCGGAAAGGGTTTCCAGGGGCGCTTTGAGTGTGTAAGTTCCTTTTTTCAGCATGACCCGGATCGTCTCATCGAAACGATCGGCAAGGTTTGCATCCTTACAGGTTAGAACCGGCACCAGGTGTCCGGCAATAATTCCAGCAAGTGTAGGACCACGATCGGAAGCTGCCTTGACAAGGTTGAGATACCGTTCCAGATGGGCAGTTGTCCCTTTTGCTAAGAGGCGGCCTATGCCGTCTGCGAAAGTGCGACCATAGGATACTTCAACGGCAAGGGCTTTGATGACTTCCTCAACCACCTGGTCCATCTGATAGGCGATGCCCGAAAAATGGGTTCCTTCCAAATGACCCTGCATTCGTTTTGCTGCTTCAGGGTCAGCTATCGCCAGATAATCCAGGTGTTTTTGAAGAGCGGGAAGGTGCTTCTTCATAACATGTCTGCTATCCATGCCAAAACATTTGGTAACGCTGAAAAAAGAGACCAGGAATTCCTTTTAACGGAAACCCATCTATGTGATGTAGCGTTTAGCCTTACCTTTTCGTTTTCGAATGACCTTTACGATAACGGGAGTTGACGTTACAGAGGAAACGGTTTTTTGTTCAGGTTCGCGGTTTTGTGTAAAGAGCTCAGATAATTTAGCTTCAATTTGTTTACGTTTGTTCTCGTCCATACCTTTTTTGTCAGCACCTTGAGTTGTAGAAAAATTTTTCGGATGCGGTTAAACAGCATAAAACAATCCGACGATGTGCGGCACATGGTTTTTAATCATGCACAGCATTTTAATCTGCCTTCCGTTCAGGGAGTTACGTCAACATTACGGTATATAAGGGAGGTAAACACCACTTTACGTATGGGCAACGAATCTTTCGGTCGATTTGGAGTAATACTTGAAAAATTTGTTGAACGGACGCTTACAATAGAAAAATTGGTTTGGCAAGAAAAAATGGCAGTTATCGAAAAAATATTTTCTTGGCTCTGTGGCTGTTAAAGTTTTTTCTCTCCGATCCGATAGCCATCAAGAGTAAATAAATTCCATCGTTACAGAAAAAGCGCCATTAGACGACCGGCAAAAATATGGAGAAACAAATGATAAACAGGATTGGGATGTTGAAAAAGAAAAAACAAACAAGTGTTGTTTGCACTATTTTGTTAGTGATGGTGCTCTTTTTGTTAAATGGATGCGGGGACAGCATTTTGGAAGGGGTGTCCGATGACGGCACCTTTGAGGCCCTATTGGAAGACGCGATGATTGCTTTGGATGAGGCGGATTATTTTAAAGCGGTCGGAATTTTGGAGGCACTAAATGACAGCCATCCCGAAAACAAGCAGGTCATTCAATATTTTAGCAATGCATATGCTGGACTGGGCGGATTGAACACGTTTGCTTTTCTGGAAACCATTGAGGATTTGAACAAACAAGGCCGGTCGGGCAGCATCGATATGATCGGAAGAGTTCTGGGAGAAGCCGATGGAAGGTTATCCGAAAAACAGGTCGCCGAGAAATTGGGTTATATGGATCAATCCATTGGGTTGATGGATGAAATAGTTGGAGGTCAGGGATCGGCCACCATTCAAACACTGCAACTACATGAAGACGACCTGACCGTACAACGGGGATTGTTGGGGATATCCCGAATAGTTTTGCTGATAGCCGATATGATTATCGATCAATTGGGTATTCAAGAGGTTTTCATGACTGAAGACGGCATCAAGGTGATGTACGCAAACGAAGAACCTGATTTTGATGGTATCTACAATACCATGATTGCCGAAAAATTAGATGAAGATATTGCGGCCATTGACGATGCGATTTTTGCCATCAAGGGATTGTCCGGCAGTGATAACGATTTATATAAAGACTTCGAGCTGTTTATGAATGAATTGGATCAAGACGAGGATCGACGGATCAGCCGGGTGGAACTGGAATCTTACCTTCAGGCAATTATTAATGCGTAAAGGAGGGGGATGGATGAAAAAAAGACCGCTGTTTTTGATTGTTTTTCTTTTAGGTGTCATTTTGATGACTGGGCAGGGAACAGGGTTTTGCAAGGGCTATCCGAGATTCTTTCAAGGTGTTCGCCCCATGGGAATGGGAGGTGCCTTCACTGCCGTGGCGGATGATGAAAATGCGTTGTTTTATAACCCTGCCGGACTTTCAAATATTTCCACTTTGAATTTGGGCATACTCAACCCGATGATCGATATATCCGATAATAGCATTGACCTGATCAGTGATGCCGGCGACATCGATATGAACAATACGGGGGAGGTCGCCGAATTGCTCAGAAAGTACGTAGGCGATCAACAGCACCTTAGAGCGTCCCTTTTTCCGTATGTAGGATTCAATGTGGCAAACACGGGTGTCATGATCGGCGGATTGGCCCAGGCGAACATGGATACCGATATCAGAAACCCCGTTTGGCCGGAAGCACATGTTGATTATGCCGCTGACTACGGTGTCCTTGGGGGAATCGGTGGGAAAATTCCGTTCCAGGATCTGAAATTGGGTGCTACTTTAAAAATTATCAACCGGCAAAGCCTCCGAGAAGTTTACACGGCAACGGATATTGCCGACGATAATTTCGAGGACCGGTTTGAAGATGATCTTTCCAGCGATACTAGAATATCTTTGGATATCGGAACCATTTATACACTGCCGTTCATTGAATGGGCACAGACGGATATCGCATTGGCCGTCCAAAATATCCCCTCCATGGAGTTTGGTGATGACATGGATGTTGAAACACAGGCAAATCTGGGATTCGCTATGTCCAAATCATTTGCCGGATTCAAGCTTGTAGGTGCCATGGACTATTTGGACCTCACCAATGCCATTGGAGAAGACAGCGATTGGGCCAAGCGGATACACATGGGAGCCGAGTTGCAGTTTCCCATTATTTTAGCCTTAAGGGCGGGATTGAACCAAGGGTATGGCACTGTCGGAGCGGCAGTCAGTTTCTGGGTCATCCGGTTTGATTTTGCTACCTATGCAGAGGAGGTCGGTGCTTATGCCGGGCAACGTAGTGATAGGCGGTATATGGGACAGTTTACGATTGGATGGTAATTACTTATATATCATTTTCAATTCCTCATACGCTTCTACTGCCAACTCTGAATCGTCCGTATATTCGATAGCTCCTTTCAATGCCAATATGGCGTTGTTGTAATCTCCTAAATACCGATATGTTTTGCCCAGTTCGAAGAG
>DAOWNV010000200.1 GCA_030642405.1 Desulfosarcina sp. | reverse complement strand
CCACCTCGGGTGTTTTACGTTCATTTGGAATTTGAAACACCAGCGTGGCGGTGTGCTTGATCCGGGTGAATTTTTCCAGATCCCTACCGGTAGCATCGATCTTGATAAAATAGCGCACAAACCATCGTCCCGGCTTCGGGATGTGAAACTTGACGGTATCGCCGGAAACCGTTGTCTTGGGATAAAAGTTGTCTTCCGATTCGGTGGAAAACCCGCTATAGGTAGCATCCCAGGTACCCTGGCCGGTATACGGCTTTCCATTGTAGTAAACCCTCAATTCCAGGTCTTGTCCCGATTTCAATACGGAAATGTCATCGGCGGGCACCAATTCCAGCGGCAGACCGATCCGGGCCGGGAAGTTTTCGGAAGCGGTCTGACAGACCACGTAGGTTTTGGCGTACTGTTTGCTGTAAAGACTCTTTTTTACCTCTTTCGCCTTGTCGATAATAGCGCTTTTGGATTTGATGGTCTGGCGTTCACGGCCCTTTTTATCGATATACACCGTGTAGTAACCAGGATTGGTTTCCGCAGCGAGCACATAAGTACCAGGCGTATCGTACTCCACCATGTAGGAATGCAGGCTTGTTTCATCGCGGATGGCCACCTCACGGATTTCGCCGGCGGGCGTATACACCCGCACCGATTTTAGCTTTTTTGCCCGCACGCCGTCATCCACAGGGAAATGATGGCCGTAGCAGAAAAACAGGGGCGAGCGCTTTCCTTCATGAACTAAATAACGGCTGGACTGGATAAAAAGAGAATGGCCCCAGGATGCAACAGGGACAAGACCAAACAGGATGAAAAAGGTCAGCCCCCCTAACCAGAGACGCCAACTTGCCTGATGCTTCATTATATTCCTCCTTTTTCGCGGTCATTACTCAAAAATCTCTTTACCATCAACTTCGATCCGATGCCCCGGACCGGCGTCAAAAATAACCTTGTAACATCCGGCTGGTTTATCTACCGTAAACTCGCTGTCCTCGCTCATTTTACCCCTGATAAGCAGATTGCCGTCCTTGTCCTGCACGCTGATTTTCATACCGGCGGCCGAGGAGCCGTCGGAAAAACCACCTTCGCAGGTGATGGTGCCGTCTCCGTTGTCGTAACAGGAACACAGCGGGGTATGGGCAAAAACCTGACCGGACGGAAAAAGACTTACGGCAAACAAAATAGTCAAATATAAAATTTTCATGATAACGACTTCTTTCTTTGCACTTCAAGGACGGCTTACCAAACGTTCCTGCCAACGAGCCCCCTATCTTAATTTTCTCACTTTAAAGTAAAGGATAACGACCCCGTCAGCCCGCGTTTATCCGCATCGGGATTATCTTTGAGTTTCTCATCCTTAGCCACGACAATAACATTGAGTCCCTGGTTGCGAATCGTCAGCGTTGCAAATCCGTCGGCATCCGTGATCGCGGAAACACGGCCACCCTGATTGATCCAGTCTCCGATAATTTCAGCATCGGCAAGCGGCCGGCCTTTATACATCACACGGATACGGAATTCATCGCCGGATTGCAATTTCAACGGGTCGTTCTGTGGAATGATCACCAGGGGCAGATCCAAACTTTCCGGAAGGGTATTAAAATGGTCGAGAATCGCCAGGATGTACCAGACGTAATGACCGCCCTGTTTTGCGTCTTTCACCTTGCTTTTCGGAAGATTGTGCCATTTTCTGTTCGCATCTTTAGACCAGAACCCATCGTCGAACTCAAGCGTTACAACGGCCGTTTCTTCGGCAAGCGCCAGTGGAACATATCCGCCTTTAGCCTCTTTCGTATCGGCTTTAAGCGCCTTGCCATCTGCGTTATAGGCTTTAACACCGGTCACTTTCTCAGGTGTATAGCTGTCATCGGATGGGCCATGCCCATAAACAACCACTATTTCATCCTGGCGTTTTTCGAGCCAGGCACTATGCCCCCAGGCCGTCGCAACCATGAGCAATGATGCAAAAATGATCATCCCTAATTGTTTGATATATTTTTGTGTGTTCATACGGATTCACCTCATTATTTTGATTGTTTTCAAATCATATTTTTCAAATGCACCCGAAACGGGTTTCCCCTGTTTTAATCAAGGGGACTGGTTACCGACATGCCCGTTATGCCGGATATGATAGGATGTCTGCTTTGCTATACTTTCCGTGCGCTTTTTCGTCGATGGGATCGTGCCCATGAATAAAGACCGGTGGCGGCCAGAAGGGTCCCGCCGGCAAGGAAAAACAGCATCAGTACGTCCCGCAGTAGTCGGTGCCTGATGAAAAACGGGAGATCCAAACAGTGCGAAAACCGGTACAACCAACGATTGAGCCGCGCAGTACCGTCGTATCGCTTCACGATGGTACCGTCGTGCACGTCGATATAAAACCAGGTATGGGCAGGATCATCGAAGGCGATCTTGACCACCGGAAGCCGCAAATTTTCGTTTTTATCAACATAATACATATCGTATGCATGGAGCAGGGCATGCGAAACCGGCCGATACCCCGGTACGAGTCTGCGTGACGCCGCAACAATCTCATCCGTGGGCAGGTAGGGTGAGGGGGAATGCCCGGATTCATCCGCCCATACCAGGAGCGATTGGTCCCGGGATTGCCAACACAGATAGTAGGGGGTCCCGTCAAAATTAATTAGATCCATCTTGCGGACAGCCGATTGGCCCCGGCAGGCCCGCAGGGCATCGGCCGGGTGCAGGATGAACCGGGAGGGTGAAAGGCCCCCGCCCGCCAGAAGAACCGCCTCCTCTTTACTAGCGGCGGTCTTGGAATGCCAGTGGAATGGGGACATGGACAACATTCCCGAAAACACCCACATCAGGGTGGTCAGACCGAAAACCAACCCCAGGAAATGATGCCATTTTTTAACTCCGATGAATGCGCTGGATCTTTGGTATCGGTTTCGGCCATATCCTTTCCAGCGAAAATGTGAAATGCCGATCCACAGTCCCAACACTACAGCAACCGTACCCACACCGGAAAGCCAGAGAATGACCTGTCGCCACGGTTCAAGGTGTTTTCGAAGCACCGTGAAGTAAAGCCAGTGGGGTATCGATCCAAGCCATACAAGGGTGCGTTCCATTTTTGTGGTGACCTGGCAGACCTCTCCGCTGGTCCTTGAAACGTACGCCCAGGTATCGGCCCTATCTTCGCACCGGAGCTTGTAGAATGGCCATTGCCAAGGGCTGGAGCAAGTGCCTACCGTCCACTGATCCGGTTCGTCCAGGGGGGAAATGGTCGCGCCGCCCATCTCTTTTCCCAGGTAGCCGGACGCGGATTTTCGAGCCATCTCCGGGGTGACGCTGTGCAGCACCGAACCATCATCGGCATACACTACTTTCCAGACGCTGTTTTCCGAACGGAAAAAATAGGCCGGTCTGTCGATGAGCATGTTGAGCCGGGCCTCCCGCAAAGAACCGTTCAGACCGGTTTTTGCCCATGCTTCCTGAAAATCAATGGAGACGTCGTCCGCGACCAGGGGCGCCATTCGGGGCAGCCGGCCCAGGGCGAATCGGTGGGCCCTCGGATGGTCAACATACATCATGACCATCCCGGAGAAAAACCATACGATTATCAGAGGTCCAGTGGCGAGACAAAGCACCTTATGCACTTTTCGGATCATCTGCCGTCTTCCTTTCGTCAGCAAAAAAAGATGGCGGGCAGGACAATCGGGCTGCCCGCCGATTATTACGGTTGGATTTAGGTCGATCTAAAAGGTGTACTGGTAGTTGAGCATAATCGCACGCGGAGCCCCTCTGAAGCCGTAAAGAAACCTTTCGCCGGTCGAGGAATCTGTGGCCTTCTGGTGACCGTAAGTGACATAGTCTTTATCAAACAGGTTATCAACGCGAAGAGTGAACATATGGGGCAGATCAGAGCCAAGACGATAAAAAAGGGATAAATCCGTAAGCCAGTGCTTACCATAGGTTGTATCATAGGGTTGTCCAAAATAATTCCCGCTGACAATTTCTCCGACATATCTGGTCGCTATGGTGCCACCGAAGACATTTGAAGGATGTTCATAATTGAGAATACCCTTGTAGAGAGATTCAGGAATTTTTGCCAGCTGGGTATCGCTCCCATCTTCCTTGGCATCCGTAAACGAAGCACTGGCCACCAAGCCCACCCCGTGAAAGGGCTTGGTAGACAACTGGAACTCAATAGTTTCCAGAGAGACCTCTTTGTCTGTATTTATAAAAATATTGTTATCGTCCCTACCAATCATGTCTGTGATATTTGTGTTATAGTAACCAACTTCAACGTCAATTATATTAAATGAGGCTCCCAGGCCCAACTCGTAATTGAAGCTTTCTTCAGGCTTTAAATCCGGATTTCCTACCGACTCAGACTCATCTGTTGCATGAAGCTCCCAGGCGTTGGCCAATCGGAAGTTGGTACTGACAGCGGCTCTTGCGTAAATAGTACTCCAAACAGGAGTACGAGCGCTGACGTTCCAGACGAACTTATCACTAACACCTGTTTTGTTATATCTCCCTCCAAGAGACGTTTTTAAAGCCGGAAAAATAGAAAAAGAAGGGCGGACGGCAAAAAACACGGCGTTTACAGATTCGTAATCACTGTAGAACTCCATAACCTCGTCATGTCCATGGTAATTCTGGAAGTCGTAGCCAAAAAGCAGTTCATTTTGATCATAGAAGAACCAACTTCCCATTATGTTGACCCCCATGTCTTCATAGCCCCATTCGGCTTCATTAAAGATAAAGGTGCCGTCCAGTTCCTGCCGGGTGTAATCGGTCCACCATTCATGGTAGTATCCTTTAAAATAATAGGAGAAATTATCAGTTACATCATGATCCCATTTGATAGATCCAACATATTCCGTGCGATCGTTTAATGCCTCGTCTTCATCAAGACGGACATAATCCAGTTTAGCGGCATTTCGCAGAACCGATGCTTGAACCCGTGCTCCTTTGCCCAGGTTTAACTGCCTTTGATATTTGGCCATTAAGTTATTTCTGTCGTATCCTCGATCCTTTTTCTTGGCGCCATCTATCCGGGCGTAATCTTCATCATAAAAAGGCTGGAACCCATCCCATCCATCGAAGGATCCATAGAAAAGAAAACCGTTGTCATTGATGGTCTCAGAAATCAGGCCGTGCGCTTCCGCCGCCTCATAACTGCCATAACCCACACCAACACGGCCATGACGATTCTGAGTAACTTTTTTGGTGATAATATTGATAACGCCGGAAACACTATCCGTTCCATAAAAGAGCCCCTCCCCGTTTTTCAAT
>DAOWNV010000281.1 GCA_030642405.1 Desulfosarcina sp. | reverse complement strand
TGTATCCAGGTCTTGCGGGTCGAACCGGGGCTCAGGATTCCAACCAACCATTTGCTCCAACAGCGGCAAAACGGCGCCTTCTCCCGGCCCTGTCACGATCCGGTCTGCGCCACAGGTGCTCCGTGCATGATCCGGGCATAAGGTGGAATAAATGCCTCCCAGAATTACAGGCACATCCGGAAAAATAGTTTTTACCATATCGATGGTTTCGCGAACCCCTGGATACCAATAGGTCATCAAGGAAGTCACCAGTACGATATCCGGTGGATCCAATTCTTTTAAATCATTTCCCAAACATTCCGGCAAGATCCCGTAGCGGCAATAATTTCGTGGAATATCTTCAAGCCCACGCGGTTTTGCAATGATCGTCTTTGTATAAGGACCACGACCACATCGTGCCGGTGGTAACGGACCAGGTTTGGAACAAGGGTGAAATCGGTCCAGGCAGTCGATAAAAGAAACCTGCGCACCATGTTCACGTAAAATCCCCCCCAAAATCATTAATCCTAACGGCTTCGCCCAAAAGTCGTATGCAGCAAAGTCATGAATCCAGGGATTGATCAAAAGGATGTGAGGGGCGTGGCGACAAAGTGAAGGATTTTTTAGGTTCATACACAAACGGTAAAATTGTACGAAAAATAATGAGATCGCCTCATCTTTTTGAAAAATAGGTCATCGAAATCTTCTTCAATTCTTTCCGACTGAATAAAAGCTGGTAGTTCTTAACACCGGCTTTTTCAGCCATCTCCCTTGCCGTATTTCGGCATTCATCTTCGCTCTTGCCATGAATCATTGTGTACAAATTGTAAGGCCAGTCTTTGGCAGGGTCACGGCGATAACAATGGGAAACGGCACGAAAGGAGGCCATGATTTCCCCCACCGCTGCAATCCTGTCTTCATCCACCTGCCAGGCTGTCATGGCATTTGCCTGGTATCCTGACTTCTGATGACGCAAGGTTGCACCGAATCGTCGGATCACGCCGCGTTCCGTTAGATTGTATAGGGTTTCAACAAATGTATCTTCTGAAACACCGATGGCCTCGGCCAACACCTGGTAAGGCCTGGATACGATGGGGATATCCCCCTGGATGGATGCGATGACTTGTTTATCGAGGTCTGTGAGCATGGGCGGATTCAATTGTCTCTTTCATGGGTATGTTTTAATCATGTTCAGGAAAAAGCCGGTGAATTTCCGATTCACTGGCCCCGCAAATTCCCCTTTCTGTAATAAATCCGGTCACCAATCGAGCCGGAGTGACATCAAAGGCGAAATCGGCTGCCGGACTGTCTTCCGGAGGTACCAACACCCGCGTAATTTGGCCGTCGGCCATTCCCTGAATGTATCGCACTTCATCCGGACTGCGCTCTTCGATGGGAATCTCTTTCACCCCATCTGTCATGGTCCAATCGAAAGTGGAGGATGGTAGAGCCACATAAAAAGGGATATCGTTGTCTTTGGCGGCCAATGCCTTGAGATAGGTTCCGATTTTATTGGCCACATCGCCGGTATGGGTGGAGCGATCCGTTCCCACGATCACCATATCCACCCGGCCATGCTGCATGAGATGCCCGCCGGCATTGTCCGTAATCACCGTGTGGGGAACGCCTTGCTTTCCAAGTTCCCATGCAGTAAGCCGCGCCCCCTGGTTCAACGGACGGGTCTCATCAACCCAGACGTGCAGATCCACGCCACGATCGAATGCCTCATAAATGGGAGCAGTTGCCGTTCCGTGTTCGATGCAGGCCAGCCATCCTGCATTGCAATGTGTTAGAATGTTAACTGTTTTTCCCTTTTTCTCAAGGCTGATCGCTTCGATCCGTTCGGCTCCGTAAACACCGATCATTCGACAATTCTCGGCCTCTTCTTCGGCAATGGCAGCTGCCTCTACACGTGCCTCGAAAATCCGCTCTTCAGGTGTTTCTACGGCCAACACCTTATCCAGCACCCGGTTTACCCCCCAATCCAGATTGACGGCCGTGGGCCGGGCCGCCTTGAGCCGCTCGCATTCCTGACGGATGAACTTCAGAGAGTCAGCGGCATCTTCTCCGTTACAGGTTGCGATCATCACCCCGTAGGCACCTGTTGCGCCTATCAGCGGAGCACCGCGGACATACATCTCCTTAATGGCGTGTATAACCTCATCCACGGTTGTCAGATCAGCCACTACGAACCGATGGGGAAGTTGTCGCTGATCAATCACCTTTACCGTTTTTTGATCCGTATCCAACCAGATGGGTCGGACCGTTTTTCCGTCGATATTCATTGGGCGTTCTTCGTCTATTATTGTTGATAATCTTTCCTTCTGATTAACGGCAATCAATCTAATTAACGGCAATCAAGAGGGCCAAAACCTGTTGTCATTCCAAATTTGTTCCTTGATCTCCTGGTCGATGGCGGCAAGAAATTCCAGATGTTCCGTTTCCCAATCAGCCAGCCATAGGTATAGCTTTTTCTCTTCCGGATCCGTAGATTCTTCTCCTCGCTTGGAATACAGCAAAATGGTTCGCTCTTCCATGAGCATGGCCGCGGATATGGCTGCCGCTTCGAAATCGGCTGCCGCAATACGGCTTTTCACATCCGGTGTCAACACCTGCTCGGATACGCTGCCGGTTTTCGATGTATCAGGGGCGCTGAATTTGCCTGAGGCTTTAAATATTTTAAATTGTTTGGATAAAATCTCAACGTGCCTTACTTCCTCATCGGCCATGGTTTGAAAAAAGGCCGCCACATCGCTGTTCGAAGATTGTTTCGCTGCGGTCCGATAAAACGCCTTGCCTCTTTTCTCCAATAAAATAGCATTCTTTAGTATGTCCAACGCACTGTTTTCCGTCATCGGTTCCTCCTGTCCGGCTCACGCCTTGTTATCTCTTGTCACCACTCGCTGTGCAGTTGCCTTTCCACGTCCACCCATCGATCATTGAGATTGGAAATGGCATCCAATGCGAGGTCAATGTGGGTTACCATATGTCTTTCATAAAGTTCGTCGTGCAGTTTTTTGTCTTTGATTCCCCGGCGTTCCAATGGCATATCGGATACCAGCATAATCGATCCAATGGGCACTTCATAGCGGTAGGCCACAGAAAACAGAGTTGCCAGTTCCATCTCAATGGCCAGGATACGCTGGTGTTTCAAGTAATCCACAAATTCCACATCAAACTCCCACAGCCGCCTGTCCGTTGTGTATACAATGCCACAACGGGGTACAAGATTCCGCGCCTTTACAGCCCCAAGGCAGAGAAGGTTCACGGACATTGCAGGTAAAGCGGGAAATTCTATGGGCAAATAATGGCGGCTAGTTCCTTCACCCCGGATCGCCGCTGTGGGTACGACAAAGTCACCGATTTCCAGGATATCGTCCACCCCACCACACATCCCGAGCATGACAACGGACTTTAAGTTGTCAAGATAAGCCAAACAGTTAATTATAAGTGCTGCCTGGGGTGATCCGATGCCAAAATCAATCATTGTACAGTTAAGTTCCGGTGAATTGACCACCCGGAAATTGCCTTTATGAATTTCGCAACCTGTACGTTCGGAATACTCTTGAATGTATTGCCGAAAATTGGTGATGAGGATGTGATCACAAAAAGCACTAAGAGGGCAGTTGGTGTATCGCTCCAAAGTCTGTTTGATGTATTCGTGTTCTTTCAACATAGTTGTAGGCCCTGCTGCCTTTTAGGGTCATTTACGATTGAAAAGGCAAACCAATCGAATTTTTCATACCTATCCATTGGAGATCTGTTTCGATTGCTGTATATAAAGGAAAACAGATATAATATGCAAATGGATTCAACATG
>DAOWNV010000347.1 GCA_030642405.1 Desulfosarcina sp. | reverse complement strand
TCCATGATATCCGGATGGTCGACGCGTAGAATGGCCATATTGGCTCCGCGGCGGGTCCCCCCCTGTTTGACCTGCTCGGTGGCTGTGTTGAAAATTTTCATAAAGGAGACGGGACCCGAGGCGATTCCGCCTGTAGTCCCCACCATGGAATTTTTCGGTCGCAACCGGGAAAAGGAGAATCCGGTCCCGCCGCCCGACTTATGAATGATGGCCGCATTTTTCAGTGAAGAAAAGATCCCTTCCATGCTGTCCTCTACAGGCAGCACGAAACAGGCTGCCAGTTGCCCCAAGCGTCTTCCTGCATTCATCAATGTTGGTGAGTTGGGTAAAAACTTGAACTCCGTCATCAGGGTATAGAATTGCTCGGCACTTTCATCCACATCGGCATTTTCATCGAAATTCTTCTCCGCCAAAGCAATGTGCCTGGCCACTCTATGAAACATCTGAGCAGGTTTTTCCTGGAGCCTGCCTTCTTCATCTTTTTTCAGGTAACGCCGCTCCAAAACGGTTATGGCATTGGGGGAAAGGTCAAGGCCGTTTTTTACGAACATATCCGGTGTCAATTGCAGGGGCCTCCCGGCATCCAATCCATATTCCGACAATTTTGCGCGAACCATCTCGTCCACCATGGATGCAGTGATATGCAACAGGTCCAACCGATTAATGTTCGATCGTATGAATTGGGCTATCTCTTCTGCCTGGTGTTCATTTACGGCATTTGCTCCGATGATGTTTTGGCAAAAAACGTTGTCGTCCCAAACATGGGTGTTCAAATTCACATTACCATTTTCTAGAATAAGGATTTTGTCTTTCCGAGCCATTTGGTTCCATAACTCCATTGGTTGTTAAATGATGACTGACGTATAATTTCTCATACAACATGTTGTATGTCAACCAACTTTTAGCACAATATATGCACACTAAATTGTGTAAGAGTGAACCGCCTCAATCAACGCGATACAGACTATTAATCACTCCTATCAATAATTTTTTTTAGCAAAGACAGTGTGTTTAAATTTTTCCACCAAAGGACCTGTATCCACTACATATGGAAAATGTGCCTTGACAAACAACAACATCTTGTAATATATAGCTGTACACTACCATTTAAGGAGAGCCCCTTGATTGAACAGATAAAGAAGCGTGACAACCGTATTGTCGAATTCGACCCGTCAAAAATCACCGCTGCCATCGCCAAAGCCGGTCATGCCTCAGAGGAATTCGTAGAGCGTGAAGCAAAGAAACTGACCCTTCGTGTTTTGACCCTTGCACATGAACTTCGTCTGGGCCCAACGCCGGAAGTGGAAACAATTCAGGACATCGTTGAGCGTGTCCTGATAGACTCCCCTTATCATAAAACAGCCAAAGCCTATATCATCTACAGGGAACAGCATGCGCAGATCCGGCGTATCGCAACCGAAGCCCATGTAGACCTCGTGGAACATTACATCCGCAAGCTGGACTGGAAGATAAAGGAGAACAGCAATATGTGCTATTCCCTTCAAGGACTCAATAACTATATTTCTTCAGATGTCACTGCGGAATACTGGCTCAACAAAATCTACCCACCGAAAATACGAAAAGCCCATACGGAAGGGATGCTCCACATACATGATCTCAGTCTGTTATCCGTCTATTGCGTTGGATGGGACCTCATCGACCTTTTGAGCAACGGATTCAAAGGCGTAGAGGGGAAAGTGGAAAGTGCGCCACCCAAACACCTTCGGTCTGCCCTGGGCCAGATCGTCAACTTCTTCTACACACTTCAGGGGGAGGCGGCCGGCGCCCAGGCACTGTCCAACTTCGATACGCTACTGGCACCTTTCATCCGATATGATGAGTTGAGCTATGACGAGATCAAACAAGCCCTCCAGGAGTTCGTTTTCAATATCAACATTCCCACCCGGGTGGGATTTCAGACGCCATTTACCAATATCACCATGGATCTTTACGTTCCAGGGACATTAAAAGATCATCCGGTGATCATCGGAGGCAAAGAAAAAGAGGCCACGTACAAAGAGTTTCAGGCTGAGATGGACAGCTTTAACCGGGCTTTTGCCGAGATTATGATCGAAGGGGATGCAAAAGGCCGGGTTTTCACCTTTCCCATACCCACCTATAATATTACCAAGGATTTCGACTGGGACAACCCCAACCTGGAAACAGTATGGCAGATGACCGGAAAATACGGCATTCCTTATTTTTCGAATTTTGTCAATTCGGACATGTCTCCGGAAGATGCCAGATCCATGTGTTGCCGCCTGCGACTGGACAACCGGGAACTACTCAAACGGGGTGGCGGCCTTTTCGGGGCCAACCCCCTTACCGGTTCCATTGGAGTCGTAACCATCAACCTCCCACGGATCGGTTATATAGCTGAAAATGAAACCCACTTTTTCGATATCCTCCAAAAAGGCGTGGACCTGGCTATTGAGAGCCTATCCATCAAGCGTAAGGTGCTGGAACAGTTTACGGATAATAATTTATACCCCTATTCCAAATTTTATCTAAGGAACATAAAAAACCGATCGGACGTCTATTGGAAAAATCACTTTTCCACCATCGGCATCGTTGGAATGAACG
>DAOWNV010000268.1 GCA_030642405.1 Desulfosarcina sp. | reverse complement strand
TGAAGATGAGCTGGAAGACGATGAATGTCCGGAGCTCGATGATGGAACGGAGACTTTTTGCAATGCATGTGCATGGCATGACAAATTTGAAAAGATTAAATAGCGCACATACGGAAATGGTTATTTTGACCGCTTGATCTTGTATTGAAATCTAAAAGAGGTCTACCATGGCAATTCATGATGTAACCGTATTCAAACCTTACCCGTTTCGGATGGGACAGAAGATCAATATTCAGGACGGACCCCGAAAGGGAGATTGGGAAGTCGTGGCAGTTACGGACCGAAAGGTAAAACTGAGATGTCCTTTCAGCAAGCGGGAGTTCGACTGGAACCGGTTTTGTTATTTTATTGATAAGCAGAAAGGTGTGGCTTGGCCGGGTGAGGAATAAGACCTCGACCAGTCCTAAAACAAAGATCCAAAGGTCGATTCATTGATGCTGATCCCTAAAATGGACCATATCGAGGATGACATCTATCTTTTACCTTGACGGTAGTGGTATGGATCTTGTTAATGTTAAGGCGACGAATCCAAAACCGGTCCCAAAACCATTCATACCCGCCCTGGAGAATAAATGGAGCAACAGGTCCACTTCCAGAACCATGTAGGGGAGATGCTCACCGGTACGTTGCACCAGCCTGAGCAAGCACCGGTTGGTGCCGTCGTTGCCGGTCATTGTTTCACCTGTTCCCGCCATACCGGTATTTTGAGACATGTTTGCAAAGATCTCAGCAGCGTTGGTTTCATGGCCTTACGGTTCGATTTTTCCGGAAACGGTCAAAGCCAAGGCATCTTTGAAGAAACTACGTGGTCCAAACAAATTTTGGAGATGGAAGCCGCTGTTGCGTTGATGAAAAGAAAAGGGGCAAAATGGATCGGCCTGATCGGGCATTCATTGGGTGCGGCGATCGCTTTGCTAACTGCAAAGCAGATAGATTCAATTTCGGCCATTTGCCGAATAGCCGGGCGATTGAACAACAGCAACAATAGGCATTTTCTTACCCTGGAACAAACAAGAACGCTGACGCAGACCGGTCAAGTAGAATTTGTCAGCCGTGGCCGTACACTCACTCTTCCCATGGATTATTTTGAAGATTTGGCTCGGTATGACCTTAAAGAGGCCATACGATCTCTGGCCGTTCCCTCATTGGTGGTGCATGGCGATCAGGATGAAATAATTCCGGTATCCGAAGCCCATCTGACCAAATCCATCAATCCGGACAAGGTTGAGCTTTTCATTGTTCCCGGTGGCAACCACATGCTTGCCGGTGCCGGGCATTCGCAGCAGGTTGGACGGACCGTTGCTTCATGGTTCCGTCGACAGGCCGATTTTTCCTCACCTGAATAAGCGGGAAGATAAATAACGATTTATGTCAATTGAACCATCCACAGGAGATTTTTTGACGATGAATTTATCCGAAACATTGAGTGCCGATTTCATTGACGCTCAATATCGCAAATGGAAATCCGATCCAACGTCTCTTTCCGATGATTGGCAACTCTTTTTCAAAGGCTTCGAATTGGCTGGTTCGGTTGGTCCTGCAGATGCGGATCCGAAGCAGGCTATGCGACAGGCCAATGTCATGTCATTAATTTACCGCTACCGGGATATCGGTCACCTTTTGGCCTGCATGGATCCCTTGTCCGCCTGCCCTACCTCCCATCCGTTGCTCGATCTGGATGCATTCCATCTGGATTCATCAGATCTGGATCGCAGCTTTGCTGCGCCTGGATTGATTACGCAAACTTCCGCTTCCTTAAAAGAGATTATTTCTCAGCTAAAGCAGACGTATTGCCACAGTATCGGTGTTGAATATATGCACATCCAGGACCCGAATGAGCGCCGCTGGCTTGAAGAGAGGATGGAGTCGGTAAAAAACCAGGCTGCCTTGAATGCTTCCGATCGCACACATCTTTTGCATATGCTTGTTTCGGCCACCTTTTTCGAAGTTTTTCTCAATAAAAAATACGTGGGTGTCACTCGATTTTCCCTGGAAGGGGGGGAGGCGCTGATTCCTTTGTTGGATGAAATTTGTAAAAAGTCCTGGGATGCTGGTTGCCGGGAAATCATTTTAGGGATGTCCCATCGGGGCCGGTTGAATGTGCTACGCAATATTTTTGACAAGTCAGCTGAGGAGATTTTTTCGGAATTCGAAAACTGCTATGATCCCCAGGATTTGGTGGGATCAGGTGACGTCAAATACCACAACGGGTTCTTGACCCACCGTAAGATGGATGGTGACAAGCAATTGATGCTTTACATGGTGAGTAATCCAAGTCATCTGGAGGCGGTAAATTCCGTTGTGGAGGGTGTGGCACGAGCCCGCCAGGATCTCCTTGCCGCTGATGGAACCAAACGTGTGCTGCCGGTGCTGCTCCATGGAGATGCGGCCTTTGCCGGACAGGGAGTTGTGGCTGAGACGCTCAATATGTCCCAACTCAATGGATACCGTACCGGCGGAACCATTCACGTCATTGTAAACAACCAGATCGGCTACACAACGCTACCCGAGGATGCTCGATCCACCAGATACTCCACCGATGTTGCCAAAATGCTCATGGTTCCCATTTTTCATGTACATGGGGAGGACCCGGAAGCGGTTATTCATGTGGCGCGTTTGGCTTCCGAATACCGTTTTCAATTCGGCAAGGATGTGGTCATCGATTTTATCTGCTACCGCAGGTATGGACACAACGAAGGGGATGAACCCTACTTCACTCAACCCACAATGTATGAGCGAATACGGGAGCGCCTACCGGTCAGCCGCCTTTACGAAGAGCGGTTGACTGCAAAAGGGATAATTGCAAGAACAGAAGTTGAGAAGATGGAGCAGGCCGTCAATTCCCTACTTGATGCAGCCTATGATGAGATTCACGGATCGACTTGTCTTTTCCCCGAACCCGCGTTTTTCCCGGAATGGGAAGGGATCAGCGGGTCATTCAATACGAATCCGGTTAAAACCGCAGTGGATAAAAAGAATCTGACTCGTTTGGCCAAGCAGATGGCAGCTCTTCCGGAAGAATTCACTCTTCACCCTCGGTTGAAAGGGGTGCTGGATAAGCGACTGGAGGCGGTTACAAGCGGTAACGGAATCGACTGGGCCGGTGCCGAAGCCTTGGCCTTTGCATCCCTTTTGATGGAGAGCCATTCGGTGCGGCTCAGCGGGCAGGACGTTGGTAGGGGTACCTTCAGTCAGCGCCACAGTGTTTTATGGGATTACAAAACAGGACAATCATACATCCCCTTGAACCATCTGAATCCCAAGCAGGCCCCCTTCGAAGTGTATAACAGCTTGCTGGCGGAGGCGGGTGTTTTGGGGTTCGAATACGGGTATTCGGTGATCCGACCGCAGGTGCTCACCCTTTGGGAGGCCCAGTTCGGAGATTTCGTTAACAATGCCCAGTGTGTGATCGACCTCTTTATTGCAAGTGGTCAGACCAAATGGCAGCAGTTGAGCAATCTGACGCTTCTTTTACCACACGGCTGGGAAGGGTTGGGGCCGGAACACTCCAGTGCTCGATTGGAGCGCTTTCTTCAACTTTGCGCCGGTAAGAACATTCAAGTGGCTAATCTGACCACTCCCGCCCAGTACTTTCACTTGTTGCGCAAACAGGTTAAGGCACCGTATCGTAAACCCTTAGTTCTCATGACGCCCAAAAGCCTATTGCGCCACCCCATGGCCATATCCTCGTTGAAGGAGCTGACCGGTGGGCAATTTACTTCCGTTATAGATGATGAGGATAGTTTTACATCATCAAAAAAGGTGGTTTTTTGCAGTGGTAAGATCTACTATCAGTTGACTGCCGGAAGGCAACAATTTGATGATTCGGACACAGCCATTATCCGAGTGGAACAGCTCTACCCGTTTCCTGAACAAGCGCTGAAGGCGATTTTTTCCAGATATAAAAAGGCCAAATCCTGGATATGGGTGCAAGAGGAACCGGAGAACATGGGTGCCTGGTCATACATTCGTCCAAGGTTGGAGAACTTGCTGAAGAAACCCTTGTCCTATGTCGG
>DAOWNV010000099.1 GCA_030642405.1 Desulfosarcina sp. | reverse complement strand
TTTTGGCTGTCTCATGTTTTTTTAGCAATTCACGAATAGCCGGAACGACATATAGCTTTTCGTGAGGCAGAGGTGAAATGGACTTCGCCAATACTGTTGTTTTTTTTCGTAGAGAAATATTTTTGTCTATAATACAGTGCATATTCCCTTTTACCAGACAAAAACCGCTTTTTATAGGAATACCACTGCCGCGGAAGTTTTGTTCGGAAACCGTCACACCGAGCCTCTCAGCCAAGTCTTTGAGTTCTTGATAGATCTGCTCCAGTTTCATCGATTTCTTATATCAGCTTTATACTTGAAAATAAAGAACCCTGTGTTATAGTTTAGCGATAAATAAAGCTGTTTGATAACGATCTTTTACCATTTTTTACGGAGGTTTTCGATGCAGTCGATTTCAATGGAAAAAACCCATGCACAAGTACAGGTTAATGCCTTTGTGCGTAGCGTTTACAATTGGATGGCCATAGGCTTGGCCTTGACAGGTTCCGTCGCCTGGTTTGTTGCACACAACGAACCGGTTTTAAGATTTGTTTATCAGGCTCGCTGGATTTTTTTCATTGGAGAGCTTGCGCTGGTTTTTATGCTTGCCGGTCGCGTTCATAAAATGAAGGCATCCACAGCAACCGGGATGTTCATGTTTTATGCCGCGTTAAATGGTGCGACAATGTCGTTCATCTTTCTTGCGTACACGATGTCTTCCATTGCCTCTACCTTCTTTATTTGTGCCGGAACGTTTGCCGTTTGCAGTATATTCGGATGGATTACAAAAAGAGACCTGACCGGTTTGGGAAGTTTTATGTTTATGGGGCTCATCGGTATAATTGTCGCGTCTATTGTAAATATTTTTCTAAGAAGTCCGGCCATGCAAATGATGATCAGCTATATCGGTGTATTGGTCTTTACAGGGCTGACGGCTTATGACACCCAAAAACTTAAAACGATGGCATTGTCCCAGCCCGCCGGTTTAGATGCTGCTGTCGTCAGGAAAGGCGCAATCGTCGGTGCCTTGACGCTGTATTTGGACTTTATACTGATGTTTCAGTATCTTTTGATGATTTTTGGCGGAAGCCGCGAATAGACACAAAAACCCTGAACAGAATAAATTTGTTCAGGGTTTTTTTGTTAACTAATTTTGGGTATATGTCCTTTATGATCCGATCTCATTTTTCACAACAATTGCAATTTGCCGGCAATAAAGTTCGGTTTCCTTTTCTGTGGAGCCTTCCACCATGATGCGGCACTGGGGTTGTGTACCGGAATATCGTACAAGCACGCGCCCTTTTTTACCAAGCCTTGCTTCTACCTTTTTAATTTCTTTTACAATTTCATTAACTGTCCTGATTTCAGGTTTCGAATGAACATCCACATTGATCAAACATTGGGGAAATACAGGCATTACCCTTGACAGTTCGGACAAAGGTTTTCCCGAGGACTGAATAGCCTCCAATAGTTTTAGGGCAGCTAACATACCGTCCCCCGTAGTGTGGTGATCCAAAAATATCATGTGGCCGGAATCTTCACCCCCGATGACTGCATCCGCTTTTAACATCTCCTGCATAACATAACGGTCACCAACGTTGGCTTTGATATGGCGGATTCCCATATTTTCCAGGGCAATACCGAATCCCAGATTGCTCATGACGGTCGAAACAACAACCGGATTTGCTAGCTCGTCTTTGTTTTTCATGTCTTGTGCAATGATCGCCATAACCTGATCACCGGTAAGCGGCTTTCCCTTTTCATCCACGGCAATCAGCCTATCAGCATCCCCATCAAAGGCCAAGCCCAAATCAGCCGCCTGCTTTGTAACCGTTGCTGATAAAGTTTTTGTATGCTGAGAACCGCATTGATCGTTTATATTGGTCCCATCCGGAGTGCAAAAAATTACTTTGACCGAGGCAACAAGCTCACTGAAAAACACAGAGGCAATACGGCTGGCAGCTCCGTTTGAACAATCAATAACAATTTTCAAGTCTGAAAGGTTGTGGCCATCACGAATTGAAGTTTTGAGAAATTCTAAATATTGGTTTTGTGACGTTTCAAGAATCTGAATAGTTCCAACACGATTGATGCTTTCGCTTTCCCTGCAAAGAGAATCGTAATCGTTAATTCTCCTTTCGATTTCTTTTTCAGCATTATCGGAGAGTTTGTACCCATCACCTTTAAATAATTTTATCCCATTGTCATAAAATGGATTATGAGATGCTGAAATCATAATGCCGGCATCATAACCGCCTGCTGAGGTAAGATAGGCAATGCCTGGAGTAGGAATGACGCCTGCCAGACTTACTGATTTACCCATCGAACAGATGCCTGAGGCCAGAGCACCAACAATCATGTCACCGGAAATCCGCGTGTCTTGTCCGATGACAAACCGGTTCGATACGTTTGTTTCATTTTTATGAAAATATGAGGCAATTGCCCGGCCTGCTTTTATAGCGGTTTCGCAGTTTAGAGGATATTTATTGGCAACGCCTCTAATTCCATCGGTACCAAACAGGTTTTCCACGATTTCTCCTTGCCCTCTCTATTTTTTTAACCACACTCATTCACCAGACAACCAAACGTCACAATCATCATTGGCTATCATTGTTAAAACGTCAGGCAATTGAAGGAAATAGTGCAAACAATTTATCAGTGACCTCATTGACGATCCCTTGAAGCCAAGCCGATCCCTGATTGGTTTCATCACCCTTTAATTGTTTGATGGTTTTAACGTAATTGGAATCGACCTCATCCATGTATTTTTCAATAGTAGTTAAAAAGGGATGGTTTTTGTGTTTTTCCAAGCTTTTTATTTGGTTACCAATCACTTTGCCTACATGATTTCGGTTTTTGTACAACTCCCCTTTCTGACCCAATAGTTTTTCAGAGGCGTGATCTCCCATTTTAATTTTATACATCTTTTGGGATTCAAATAGCTTTTCGCAATAATAGACAAATCGCTTGATCCGCTCATTGATGGCCGACTCCAAGGTAATAGTCAATCCTTCATATATTTCCAGTGGGAATCGCTTGCTGATAAATTTTTTACGGACGTGAATACCCCACGCCATCAAAGCCACCAGGTTGGCCATGTAGTATATATTATTGACGGTTTGACGTTTAACATTATTGTAGATACCCAAGGAATAAGGAGTACTCCCCCCCTTTCCTCCACCGGAAAAAACCAATCGATCGGCTTGCAGTTGATCCTTGCGGTGGATCGAACCGGCGGCAATCACTGTGCCGAAAGCAATGCGGCAAGGCCCAATCAACCCCCCCTGCCCTCCAAGAAAAATTGGATTTTGATTTAACATGACACCATTGGGAACATCGCCGATCAATGAAGCAGTGGCTTTGTCCTGGTTGGGTGTGTAGTTGAAATGGATATAAGAACTTCCCACTTCACTATGATTTTTTCGACTCGTACCGCCGGCCATGAGACAGTCGCAAAAATTAATTAAGCTTCCCAGTGTAACAAACGGAAATAGAATTGTTTGCTTGAGCCCTACCGTGTGGGCAATGCTGGAATGCTCTTCAAAAATGGTACCGGCACGAACATGGGCACCTGAGCCGGCTTCAGCACCCTCCAAAAATACGGCATTTTCAAAATAGCCGCCTTTAAGTTTGACACCAGGGCCTACATAGCAATTTTTTATGGTAACCGGTGCCTCAAATCCAAGTTCAGCATCTTTGCAAATAAAGGTTCGGCTTCCCAATAATTTGCATCCGGCATGAAAGATAGCGCCTTTAGAAATACGATCTGGATTCAAACCGGTACCAATGCTTACATTCAGATGGTTCATTCGTTTATGTCCTTGGACCTTTTCATCTTTTATTACCGTCCTTTTATGGTAAGGATTGTAATTGAATTACAAATTTTTTTAAAAACAAATTATTTGTCCTACAATAATTTGTGGCCTCTTGATGCGCTTTTTCATTTCCCTGACCGTTAAACGATAACAAAATTCCGTTGATAGCATGTTTATTTTTTAATGGAGGTAATTGGTCGAAGCTTCCCAAAATGGGAAAGCCTTGTACCTTTTTTCCGATTTTTAGTGGATCGTCATCCAGAAAACCTACCGGATTGATATTAAGTGTAGGGTTGTTCAAAATTTCCCGCAACAACAATTCCCCTCCCCTTCCAGCACCATAGATGAACACCCGATCACCTGTGAGTCTTTTCCGTTTTATCGTCTCGGTAAAAAGTCGAAAAGAGCCCCGCGTTCCTAAAATGAACAAGGTGGTCAGGACCCAATCAATAATGAAGACACCTTTGGAAAAATTATTGAAACGAAATAATATTGTGACTATGGCAATGGCCAAGAATGTCGCCAACAGTGAGCCCTTGACGTATTGATAAACATCTCGGGTGCTGATATATTGCCAGAACCCACTGTAAATACCGGAAAAATAAAAAACGATGAGTTTAGCCGGAATAATGACGGGTAAGGACTTTAAAAAAACCTGGAAATAAAAAGTAAATTCGGCACCTTCAAACCGGAGACGGTACGCGAGATAGTAAGAAAAAGAGACCAGCCCAAAATCCAGGATCACCATCATGATTTGACGTTTGTATGTCAGTTCAATCAGCACGGGGGTAAATTTTCGTCCCCGCAATACGGAGAACTCCTTTTCCGGATAAACACGTAGTTGGGACAAGTAGATCGCCATCAGCGTCGTTGCCAAAATTATTGGAATAATCACTGCCGGAGAAGTCATCGTATCGCTTTGGCTGACGAAAACCCCGGCGATTCCCGAAACAATACCGATTCCATATAAAAAAAGAACTGCTTTTTTTTCACTAAACCCCATTAAAACCAGGCGGTGGGAAGTGTGATCCCTTCCACCAGTAGATGCGCTACGACCGCTCAGCAGTCGAATAACCGTAACCAAGGTGGTATCCAACAAAGGAACCATCAATATCAATAGAGGAACCGCAAAGACGGCAAGTTGGTTTTCGGAAACAAATTCGCCATGGTGCAGGCCCAAAATCGAAATGGCGAAACCAATTACCAAGCTTCCGCAATCCCCCATGAATATGGATGCCGGATTGAAATTATAAATCAAAAAAGCTGCACAGGAACAGGCTATAATCAATGCGACCGTTGAGGTGGTTGGGTCATTGCCGGCATATAACAGGGCAAATGCCAGTGCAGCGATCATTGCTACACCTGCACATAGTCCATCCATATTATCCAATAAATTAAAGGCATTGGTGATGCCTACGATCCAAATAAGGGTTATCATTGCATCTATTGTCATGGAGACGAACCAATGTAGTCGAAAGCCGAAAAAGACAACCATGCTTGCTATGATTATTTGACCGATTAATTTGTTTTGAGGCTTTAGATTGAAAAAATCATCCGCCAAACCCAAAAGAAAAAGCAGGGTTGTTCCGAACCAGATGACAAGGGCGACAGAAAGAGAGTGTGTTGTTTTAAATCCTTCATTCACCAATGTTGCCCATAGAGAATGAAAATCAGAGATAATCAATAAAGGAAGGCATAGACCCGCATAGATGGCAATCCCTCCTAATAGTGCAGTGGCTTTTTTATGCCATCGATCTTTTTGGGGTTGAGCAACCCATCCTTTATGGATGGCAAAAATACGGACGATTGGCGTCATTGCCAGACAGATCAGAAATGCGGATAGACAGAGAAAGAGTTGAGTTTTCATATAAAGCGGCAAATATGCTATTTATTTTTTATATAACCAATGACCTCGGACAGTATAAAAGAAAGGCTTTTGTCAGGGGAAAAACCGGTTACACTTTCAAGCTTTCCCACTCCTGGAACACGGCGCTGCATGTCTTCGAAATCTTTTCCGAAAGCCTTTTCATAAGGTATTAGTTCAATGGTCGAGGAGGATCCTGTCATTTCGATAATTCGTTTAGCCAAATCCAAAATAGAAATCTCTTCGATTCCTCCCACATTGAACACTTCACCGGTAGCCTGATTGGATCCCATAAGCTTAATCAACGCTGTTACTGCATCTTTCACATAGGTAAAAGTCCTTGTCTGAGTACCGTCACCAAAAACAGTAATAGGCTCATTTTTTAGGGCTTGCTCAACAAAGCGCGGAATCACCATTCCATAAGCACCTGTCTGTCTGGGGCCGACCGTATTGAACAACCGTGTGATCACAACCTTGAGATGTTTGGTTCGATGATAGGCGAGAGCCGTGAATTCGTCCATTAGTTTAGAAGCCGCATAGCTCCACCGAAATTTGCTTGAGGGTCCGTAAATTATATTGTCCGTCTCTACCAAGGGAGCGTGCATGTGCTTACCATAAACTTCTGAAGTAGAGGCGATCAACACCCGTTTTTTAAACTTGTTGCACATTTCGAGTACTTTTTCAGTTCCTTGGATATTGGTAACGATGGATTCCAAGGGCTTTTCCAAAATAGTCTGAACACCAACAGCCGCCGCTAAGTGGTAAACCACATCGCAAATGCCGGTCAGTTCCAGCATCAGGTCATTGTTTAAAATAGTATTGATGTGGACAAAAAATCTATCTTTATATTCAGGAACCTTTTGTAGAAATCGAATATTGTCCATGGATCCGGTGGACAGATCATCAATAACATACACTTCATCTCCGTTTTTCAGGCAGTTTTCCGCCAAATGAGACCCGATAAACCCTGCTCCTCCGGTAATTAGAATCCGCATATTCTTCCGCTCTTTCTTAGTATAAGTGTTTTGTTGGAAAACCTAAGCTCTCATAGCTTAAAAGGAAAAGGATAACAATTCCGTATTTGGCGATATCAGTCCATCCATCGCTCTCGCCACATTTCCCACATCAATAGTGCCCAAAGTCGGTGCTGATGGTTGGTCTTGCCACTCATATGTTCATGAACCATTTTAGAAACGATTTTGTAGTCGAGTCGAGCTTCTCGTTTAAGGTGTGCCGGAGACAGGTAATCATTTAACAAATTTTTCAAATCCTTTTTCAACCATTGTGCGATAGGGACGCCAAATCCCATTTTGGGTCGTTCAACCAACTCACGGGGAACATAGTTGCATAACAATTTTTTTGCGATGTACTTCCCCTTTCCGTTCCGAAGCTTGTGGGAAACCGGCAATTTTGATGTGAATTCGACAACACGATGATCCAGCAACGGCACCCGAACTTCTAAGCCGGCAGCCATACTTGCACGATCCACTTTGGTCAACATTGCGTCTGGCAGGTAGGTCAGCTGATCCACTGCCGTCAATCTGTTTATGGGATCCATTTCTTGGGATGTATTAAAAAATTGTTCGAATGTACCGAACGGGACTGTGTGGCCGGTTACCCGTTTGATATCGTCATTTGTCCATATGCATATGGACAGCCTGTAAAGTTCAGACAGTTCCGTCTTACCTATTAATTTGACAAATTTCTGCCACTTATCAGGAAAATTTTCTATCTGCAGCCTTTGTGGTAGATTTTCGCGTATGGCGTTGTAAAGCTTTGTAAGTTTGGTAATCGATATAGTTCCAATTTGTTTTTCAATGCCCTTCCGAATGGAAACGGGACACCATTTTAACCACGATGCCAGGGTGGCACTCGCCCAGTAGCGAAAATATCCGGCAAATTGCTCATCCCCACCATCTCCGGAAAGAGCAACGGTCACCTGGCTACGCGTAAGCTGGCTGATTAAAAAAGTCGGTATTGATGAAGAATCGGCAAAGGGCTCATCGTATATTTCAGGTAACTTGGGAATCACCTGCATGGCATCCTGGGATGAAACGTACAATTCGGTGTGATCGGTACCTAAATGATTGGCTATCTTTTTCGCTAAATGGGCTTCGTTATAACCTTCTTCATTAAAACCGATGGTAAACGTTTTTATTGGTGTATGACTCACCTTTTGCATCAACGCGACAATTATGGAAGAGTCCACCCCCCCACTGAGCAAAGCACCCAATGGAACGTCACTAATCATTCGGTCGGATACGGATTGGGTGAGAAGGTCGTCCAGTCGGTCTATATTCGCTGATTCCGATTTTAATTCGGAATCGGGATGCCTGCTTTCACGCTGATCGATTTCCCACCACCTGCTTTTTTTAATTTCTTTCCCGTTAAAAATTAAAAATGATCCCGGCTCCAATTTGCATGTGTTCATAAATATTGTTTTTGGCGCCGGGACATACTGGTAATGAAGGTAAAGTTGAAATGCATCGGGATCCACTTGGCGTTCAAACCCCGAAAACGCCATCAATGCTTTTAATTCAGATCCAAAAAGAAATGTTTGGTTTTTACAATAATAGTAGAGCGGTTTGATACCCAACCTGTCGCGGGCAAGAAATAGAAAACGATTTGATCGATCCCAAATAGCAAAGACAAACATACCAATGAATTTTTTCAAACATCGAGTACCCCAGTGCTGATAGGCTCTTAAAATAACTTCGGTGTCACTTCTACTTGTAAATCGATGGCCGAACCCTGTCAGTTCGCTTTTAATTTTTTGAAAGTTATAGATTTCTCCATTATATACAACAACGTACCTTCTATCTTCAATTTCCATGGGTTGATGGCCTGCTTCCGACAGGTCAATAATGGACAGCCGACGGTGCCCCAAACCTACGCCATGGAGATCGTCAACAAACACCCCCCTATCATCCGGACCACGATGTGACAAAGAATCGGTTGCGGATGCCAAAGAATCCTTTAACCAATGCTCATTCCCCAGACTATAATATCCTACTATCCCGCACAATTTTACGATTTTCTTTCTTCACGCGTTCTAAAAGAGAGAATTGGAATGGAAATGGTCAACAAACAGAAGGTTGTCAGCCAATAAGCAGTGGTATTTCTAACCACAATTAGCAGTGTGAGTCAATATGGAAAAATTTCAACTGGAAGAAGAGAGGG
>DAOWNV010000315.1 GCA_030642405.1 Desulfosarcina sp. | reverse complement strand
GTGGCTCTGGTGAACAGTAATCCTGGTTCCGCCTGTGGCTTCAACAGTTTCAGCAGAATCTATGTTGAACCCCTCACCTGTTCTGACATAAAAACGGTATGCAATGCCGAGAATCCGAAGGGGGTAATCCTCCAGTTCGGGGGCTATCGCGCCATGGAAATGGCAAATGATTTAGCCAAAGCCGGTTTTTCTATTTTAGGAACACCCCATGAACAGGTGTCTCTTACTCAAAATCGCATTGAATTTAATAAGTTACTGAAAGATCTTGGCATTGTTCACACACAAATGGGAGTTGCCGACAACCCTGAGCAGGCCTTGGATATAGCCGAATCAATCGGCTATCCGCTGATAGCCAGACCACAACGGTCGAACCCGTGGAAACAGCGTTCTATCATTATGGAACCGCGAATGATGGAAAACTATGTAAAAAACGTCGATATTTCTCATAACTCGCCTATTCTGCTGGAGCAATTTCTGGAATACGCAATAGAGGTTGAGGCCGATGCCTTATGTGACGGCCAAACCGTCTATGTACCAGCGGTCATGGAACACATCGAACTGGCCGGTGTACACTCGGGAGACGCAGCTCTGGTCATTCCTCCTTACAGCACACCTCCGCGCCATGTGGAAACAATCAACGCTTATATTCAAAAAGTTGCCTTAAAATTGGGGGTGAAGGGTGTGCTCAATACACGTTTCGCCGTGTACAATGACACGGTCTATTTTCTGGAGGCTCGTCCCTGGGCCTGCCGAACCCTGCCTATGGTATCAAAGGTGTGCAATATCTCCATGGCCGAACGGACGGTTGAGATCATGCTGGGGTTAACCATAGACGAAATGGACCTTCCGCGGCGACTTCTACCCTATTATGGCATTCGATCCTCTGTGTTTCCTTTTGGTACGTTTACAAAAACAGACCCCCTATTGGGCCTTCGGATGCGATCCACCGGTCAGAGCATGGTTTTGTCCGAGGTATTCGGTATGGCATATTTTTCCTCCCAGGATGCGGCCGGCCCTACCCTTCCTCTATCCGGAGATGTACTGATTACAGTGACTGACAAAGACAAACCCAGTATTTTGGAACCCGCCCGCCTTTACAGCGAGATGGGTTTCGGTATCCAGGCCACACGTGGTACTAATGCATTTTTAAAGAAAAATGGAATCTACTCCAAATTGGTCAAAAAGGTCGGCTTTGGCCGTCCGGACCTGGTGGACGGCATCAAAACCGGAGAAGTCGCCCTGGTTGTCAACACCCCAAGCAGCCGGCAAAGCCATCAGGACGATGCATATATTCGAAACACCGCAATCCGCTATGGCATTCCCAACATCACGACACCTGCCGGTGCGCTTGCCTCCGCCAAAGGGATCGCGGCGCGTAAAAAGAGCCAGGATGCACTGTGTACGTTGCAATCTTATGTAAGGGCGATACGATAGTTCAACATGTTTTCGGTATTAACAACACCAGGTTTCTACGTCCATCTATCAAAGGCAGTTTATAAGAAACCGTATGGATAAAAAAACACCGGCTACCGAAAAACACGGTTCCGTCATCGAAAGAAGACGGTGCTTCATGGCAATGTTCAACCCGGGGTCCTTTCATCGCCAAAAGACGGCCACCCTGATCGAGAAACGGAACAGCCAGGGAAACGAACTTCTCCAAGGAGGAAAACGCGCGGCAAACCACAAGGTTGAATTTTGCGCGATACTGTTGAGACCTGCCCAGGTCTTCCAATCGGCCATGGACGACGTGGATATCCGTCAGTCCAAGGGTACGTATGGTATATTTGAGGAAAGAAACCTTTTTTCGAACGCTATCCACCAAGGTGACCTGAACGTCAGGCCTCATAATTTTTAAAGGGATACCGGGAAAACCCCCTCCGGAACCTGCATCCAACACCCGAACACCTTCTCCGATAAGGGGGATCGGGGCTATGGCGTCCACAAAATGCTTGATCGCCACATCCTGTGGATCTGTAATCGTTGTCAGGTTGCTGGTCTGATTCCACTGTATCAGCTCTTTTGCATGTTGTCCCAGTTTCCTGGCCTGATTGGCCGAAACGGTAATATCCAGTTGCATCGCCCCGTCAATCACCATTTGTCTCCACTTTTCAGAATCGATCTTCACAGATTGCTCCTCAACCCCTGTGCTGGAAATTGCCTACCCTGAAACAGGCACGTTTTCAGTTGGGTTTAACACCCTTTATCAAACCAGACCCATTTGTTCCGGCAAAATCAAGCCGCTTCAAATCTGTTACACCCGCTTTTTCGATAGTGTCCATCCAGATAACGGTTGTAAGAAACGATACGGTAATTCTTTTCGCCTTGTCAACAATCATGTCTTAAAATATATGGGGTGGTTTTTATCCCCTTGCCAAGGCATGGTTTTTTTTGTTAGGGGTTGCTATTCTTTGGAATTATAAAATGACCAAACAAAACTCAAAAGACCTCAAAAACATCTCCAATGATGCCGCACTCTCACAAAAGCGACATCGCATCCTGTATGAGCATTCTTTAGATGCGGTGATCGTAAGTACTCCGGATGGTTCAATTCTTGATTTTAATCATGCGGCATTAACTTTTCTCGGCCTTTCCAAATCCGAAATAACTGAATCCAACATCACCACTTTTTATGCCAACCGGTCGGATCGAACTGCACTGATCGAACAGGTCAATGGAAAAGGCGTTGTCCACAACGCACCCATTATTTTTTTAGATCAAAATAAACAGGTAAAACACTGCCTGGTGACTTCCATGCGACTGACGGATTTGGAGGGTGCCGTTTATGGGTACCAAACCATTATTCGGGATGTGACCAAACATCGATTGGCACAAAAAAAACTACACCACCAGAAAAGCTACGCAGAGAAACTGATCCACCTTGCCCCAGCGGCCATTGCCATTGTTGACCTGAATGGTGGAATCATTCGTGTAAACGAGGAGTTTTGTCGGCTTTTCCAGTATTCAGAAAAGATGTGCATTGATCGTACAATGGATGAGCTGATTGTACCGGAACATCTCAAATCGGAATATTTTTCTTTCATTGCCAGGGCCGTCGGCGGGGAATGTTTTGAAGAGGAATCCATTAGAAATAAAAAAGATGGGACATTGTTGGACGTTTCCATTCTTGCGAAACCGATCGCCAC
>DAOWNV010000106.1 GCA_030642405.1 Desulfosarcina sp. | reverse complement strand
TTTAAAGCTGAAGATGAATCAATAATAAATGTAAGAAACAGTACTACCCCGGCAATAAAACAACAGGTAATTTACGATGCTTTGGAAATAAGGAAACAACCTTTGAAAAAAGTAACAATCAGAACGCCATTGATAAAAAAAAGAAAATGTAGTGAGGGAAAATAAAGCTAAAATATTATATTGAATATACTATACATTTATAAAATAGTTGTCGAACTTGGGTTACGAAACCCAAGCCATGCCGCATAGCAGCCAAGGCTGCCCAAGATGCCTATCAATGCCGGAAGGCCGCCTGCCCGTACGGACAGATTCAGATATCCGCCAGCCCTTTCTTTCAGGTGTACGCTGAACGGGAAGAGGGCTTCATACACAAGTTGGGCCGCTGCCGCATGATGCCGATAAGTGTTGCTCTTTGATAACCACGACCATTTACCCAAAACCATTTGGCCGGGCACCGTTCGGGCCTTCGTCGGGGTGAGACCTTCGGGTATACTTCTCCCGCTTTCGGGAGGCCCGGCTCGTTTCCGCCGACTACTATGCCCTCTACTTTGAACTGCATCGAATATGAATATCATTTGGGTTCGTGAAATACACAAAATTGACTTTCGTCACTGCTGTGGTTTTAACAATTGACTTTCAAAACCAGCTGTCTGCTCTACAGCAAGCACAAAAGCGATACCTGTACCTGGTTCGCTAAACCGACCTGCCTTCTTAATCGTGGACAGGACCGGCTCAACCAGTTCACTGTCCACCAGAAAGATAACCAAATTCGTGCGAATATCCAGGCTAAGACCGAAAAATGTTTTTGCCTCCTGCGCACCTGTACCCGAAGCAGGTATGATTGTCGCTCCAGTAGCCCCTATCTTTTTTGCCGAATTGACGACAATGTCGGTAAAGTCCGGCTTAACCATTGCCACGACGGCTTTATACGCCATTGCACACCCTCCTTTTCACCCGGTTCCCTCCATATTGAAGCTTTACTCTTATGCCGAGCTTTATTTTTTACAGCTTCGCCGCCGCACTATCCACTGAGCCAATTGAGCATAGCCCAAAACGCTGATGATTGGAAATAGACTGGCAAACGCTATGAGTCCAAATCCATCTATAACCGGACTGCGGCCGGGAACGTTGTACGCCAGACCCAAACCAAGGGCTGCAACCAGGGGAACGGTAACCGTAGATGTCGTCACCCCACCGGAATCATAAGCCAGGGGAATAATCATTCGGGGCGCAAATATGGTTTGGATGATCACCACCACATATCCAGCCAGAATATAGAGATAAAGCGGTGTTCCGGTGATAATTCGAAAAGTACCGAGTGTTATACCGATCGCAACCCCGATAGCAACCGCGATACGCAGTCCCCAGGATGAAATCGCTTTACGCGAAGTTTCATGCGCTTTATGGGCCACCGCGATCAGGGAAGGCTCTGCTATCGTGGTGGAAAACCCCACTAAAAAGGCAAAAAGATAGACCCACCCATAGGCTGTCCAGGTTACCTTGGCACCCTCTTGAGCACCCTCAACCAGCTGAAGCGCCATGGCTCTGCCAACTGGAAAAATGGCCAAATCCAGCCCACCTAGAAAGCAGGTCATACCTACCAGAACTGAGCCGAAACCAAAAATAATTCTGCCCGGCCGAGGGATTGGTCTTCTAAGCACAATGGTTTGGAATAATACCAGCAGCCCGAGAACCGGCAGCACGTCTTTGGCTGTGGCTAGCAGCAGCAATATAGGATTAAAAAGAATTTCCATGTTTCACCTAATGTACGATCAATCCGAAAAGCATCACAAAAATCATGGGAGTAAGGGACGCCAAGGCGATGAGGCCAAAACCGTCCGTCAAGGGGTCTCTGCCACGTATAGTGCGTGCAAGCCCGACTCCCAAAGCCGTAACAAGGGGCACCGTGACAGTTGAGGTGGTGACTCCGCCCAAATCATAAGCTAATCCTACGATCTCCTTCGGCGCAAACAAGGTCATGAGCATAACCAGCATGTAACCACCAACGATTAAAACCGGCAGGGGCCAACCACGTAGGATTCGCAATACCCCAAGAACAATTGCAGCACCGACGGACAGAGCCACAGTTAGGCGGATACCAAGAGCATAACGGTCTATCGAAGTAGAGATATTTTCAATAAGTCCAGCTTCTGCTATGGCTTTAGCGCCCTCGCGTGTTACTATAAGGGCTGGTTCGGCTACAGTTGTCCCCGTTCCTAAAACAAAAGCGAATAACAGCAGCCAGAAGAGGCTTCCTTTACGCGCAAATTCTTCTGCCAAGGTTTCGCCCAGGGGAAACAGGCCAACGTCCAAGCCGACGACAAAAAGGGCTAAACCAACGATGACCAACCCCAATCCAGCTAAAATGGACAAAAGCTCTGGGAAGGGTTGATGTAAGACCAGAACCTGAAAAAAAGCGACGACCGTGACGATAGGTGCCAAATCACGGGATGCCCCAAGAAGGGCTCGCCCTAAAGCTGCACTGAATTCGGTTAGGATTGCTAACGGCATGGATATTTATTGTAACCAAATTGCATTGAAGATACTCCTTCTTCTCAGACTGCGAAATACTACGTGAACAGTTTCGCCATATTCATGATCCAGGGTTCCTTTATATATAGTGGTCAGACAAAAATTCAGGTGGGTAGTGATTACACAATAGTCAATGAATAAATGGGAAAAAACTCTAATTTACGTATGCATCTATAAAATCGCCGTGGTAGCTATAGTGGGTGTGCAAGCAATTATTATGCAAGTTTTTTATATATCAATTTGTTCAACCATTCTTGCTTTTGAACTTGTTTACTCTTATCGTTCTAATAGCACATCCACCATTTCTATAAATCCATGCCCCTCTTCTGCTTGGGTCACCCATGAAGGCAAGGCATCCATTTCCATTTCGAATCGTCTGATATTGGCAACGCCCACCGAGTGCGGGAAAAAACCGAACATGGGCGCATCGTTCGGAGCATCACCACAATAGACAACATTGTTGCGAACATCTTCCAGTTCTTCCTCAAATACTTCCTTGAGCATCCGTTGACACATGGCCAATTTGTTGTACTCACCAAACCAGGCGTTCAAATGGATAGAGCTAGCTTGAGCATTGGCACCTGCCGCCTCGAAAATGTTCTTTATCGCTTCGACTGATGACGGAGGCAGGTCCGGTACATCGTTACAATAGTCAATGGCCAGATCCGTATCCCTGTAGTTCTGGTCGGATGCCACCGCACAACCCGGCACCGCTGCCAGCACCTTTTTTTGAATACGATCGAGCTTTTTTCGATCAGCATTGCGCTCTTCTGCAGATTTCCAGTAACGCCGCACCATCTTTTTTTTGCTGCGACGATACTGAAAATAAAAGGCGCCGTTTTCTCCGACCAGTCCATCGATGGGCCACATCCGCGCCATATGGTCGCACCATCCTGCGCACCCCCCGGTAACCGGTATCACTTGGATACCAGCATGTTGCAGGTTCTCCATTGCAACAAACACGGCTGAAGGCAGCTGCCTATTAACAGTCAAGGTACCATCAACATCCGTAAATAGATAGCGAATCTCTTTTTTTATTGATGAGGGGAATTGCGAAATCGGTTTCACTGCCGGCTCCTCGAAGATCGGAGTTTTCAGTTTCCACTTTCAGGGTCGTTACTCAAATTCCAGAAGGGATAGAATAGTCCTAAAAAAAGCCCTTTTGCAAGCCTTGATTTGAAACCGATGCAATAAGGGCAAGAAGTGCGGAAAAATAGATTATGGCTGGGAGGTCGACCGGTAGCGGCCCATGCTTTAATCGGTTTTTTGAAGAGAAATCCCATCGGGTAAGGATTCGCCGAACAAAACCTGCTCTTCCTTCCGGGCAATGGGCACAACTTGTGTCAGATAGCGGAGTTGGTCTTTAAAATCCGCCTGGGAAGCCATCCACTGAATAAGGCGTTTTACGACGGATGTATCAAGATCGCGGGTTCGGTCTCCGGTTTTTCTGGCGATCTGTACCAGGGCGTTGACCACAGGTTTTACCTGCTTCCAATTCCGATTGAGAACATTCTCAATCCATTTTTCCGCCTCTAATGGGGGAATGACCCGATCCACAGGGCCGTATAAAAGTTCCCTTGCACCGATGCGCGCCAGTGTCCAGAAATGCTGCTGGCGACCCTGTTTGGGTTTGATCTGGGATAGCAAAAGATTCCCCCACCCAATCTTGTCCTTGACGTAGAGCCGCTCCAGATTGGCAACCAGCATCCACAACTCAAGCTGCTGTTGTACCCCGATACGAAGCTTGCCCCCTTTTTTCTTGGGGACGAGAAGAGGGGTGATCTCCTGGCTCAACTGTCGTTGTTGCCCTGGATTCAACCCACCGGCAAGACGACGCCACAGTATCCACCATTCTGATTGAACCTGGGCATTTTTTCCATGTATCAGTCCCTGATTGTGTATTTTCCATGCCTTTTTGATTCGCCACGGATCCAATGCATCACCGAAACCGGGCCGGAGGCAAAAGCCGAGAAGGTTCAGCCAACGCGCTTCATGCTGGGCCGATTGTGTTCGAAGCGCTGGGTCATCCAGCAGCTGGTCGGTGAGATCCCGAACAAATCCCAACGGCCATTCGTTACGTGAAAGATCGACAATGGCCGCTATCTGCTTCATCAGACTATTCAACAAGGCGGATTCGTTTTGTGAAAAAGCCGCCTGCATCACCACTTTGGCCTCATCCACACGCCCGGCTTCTAAAACGGTCTTCTCCAATACCGAATCGGGTGTGGCACCTGCATCGCGAAGCTGGAACTGCAATTGCCACCGGTGTTCACTGGACAGGGAACGGCAGAAAAGAGCAAGGGTTCCCATTTCCGTATATTCGGCTTCGATGCGAATCGGCAAACGGGCCGTTGCCCCTTTCGTCCCGTACTGAATCACCGTCTGCAGGGCGGGCAAGCGGGTGAAACTGTCATCGACTAAGTAGATTTCACCGCATTGATCTTTATTCCGGTAACTGGAGCTGTACAGGTCGAAACGCACCGGCTGATTGGCAAGCACGTCGAAATTCTTGTCGCTCAGCTCAATCTTACTGCCTTCGTCCAGGCCACGCTCCACCAGGCAGATAGCTTGCAAAGACGCTGGTTTGCCGTTGGTTTCACTTCCGATACCCAGGTAAAAGGAGCGTGGGCTACCGCTGCCGACGCGCACACCCTGTCCCGTTTTTACCAACCCGTAGTAGGTGGCGCCAAGGGCCACGGCAAGATCCATGTCGGGGTTGTCAAGCACCCTCGGTACGGTTTCGCATTCAGCTGAAAAATAGCCTTGAATACCGCGGATTATCCGGTCCTGGAGAATTTTGGGTTTTAGGGATCCACCGTTGAACAAGATAAGATCGGGTACCGGGCAGGTTTTGCCGATGGCATCAGCAACGTCCTGCCGGTGGCGGTCCAGGAATCGGCACAAATGCCGGCTCACTGCCGGTTCGCTTTCATAGGGGAGGCCGAATTCGCTGATTGCCGGCCGCTGCACCGGCGAATCGAGTCTATCGGAGTCGATGATCGGAAAAAAACCGTCGAGTATTGTTCGCTCAACGGTCGATCGGTCAAGGTCAACGGAAATCGTTCCGGCGATCAGGCTGCTGCCCGTTCCCATCAAGGTGATACCAAACGTATCTGCCTGCCCGGACAAAATAGTCTCCTTCGCCTGGCGGCACTGATGGCACAGAGCCTTCCATCGATCGGTGGAAAGGGAAGGTCGCTGTTCCACGCACGAGGACTCTACGATCCGGGCAAGGGTCATATCCATATTGTCACCACCTAAAATCAGGTGATCGCCCACTGCGATTCGCTTAAATCGGGGAGTGCCTTCGTCGCCCTTGCTCAAAGTGATCAGGGTGAAGTCGGTGGTACCACCCCCCACATCACAGACCAGAATCAATTCCTCCACCTGAACCTTGTTCTGCCACTGATCTTCGTTTTTCGCCAGCCAGCTATAAAAAGCGGCCAAGGGCTCTTCGATCAAGGTGACCCCCTTGTACCCGGCCATCTTCGCTGCAGCCAATGTCAGTTCCCGGGCTACCTCGTCAAAGGAAGCAGGTACAGTGAGAACAACCACCTGGTTTTCGAGAAACAGTTCCTCTTCACCTTTGCAGGCGTAATTCCAGGCCTGCCTGATGTGGAAAAGGTAGGCGGCGCCGGCCTGGACCGGGGAGACCTTTTTCACTTCCTCCGGTGCTCCCCATGGTAGAATACGGGCGTTTCGATCCACCTTGTCGTGGCATAACCAGCTTTTTGCCGAAGAGACCAAACGTCCGGGGACCTTGGCGCCATGGTCGCGTGCCAGAATACCGGCAAACCGGTCTTCGGGCATGGGCCACGGATGCCCGATGGATGAAATGTCAATATCGTATTCACCGGGCAGATACAAAAACGATGGCAATACCGGCATCTGGTTGAACTCGCCCAGCCCCGTCAATTGCGGAATATTAAATTCCTGGATAGTTGGGTTGCTTTCATCCGCAGCCACCCTGCGATCCACATAGGAAACCGCTGAATTGGTCGTCCCCAGGTCGATGCCGATGATAAAAGGCTGCTCCAGATCGTTTTGATCTAAAGAAACGTCATCCAAATCGGTTGAAGGATTGGGTGTGGTCACTATTTATTGTTCCCGAACATTGAATTCCAGCTTCCATTTGCGGTTATCGGTTCTGGAAGCACAGTAAAGTTCAAGGGTTCCCACCTCGGTGACCTCAAGCTCCAGGGTTACCGGGATCGTCTGGTCGGATTCACCTTCCAGGGTCGTTTCAATGGTGGTAATGGCCTCGATCTCACCCTGCCAGTCCTCCACAACGGCACCCACCGCATCCTCCTGCCTTATGTTCGAACCAAGAAAATCGAAAACAACGGGTTGGCCGACGACCAGCGCGAACTCCTGCCCATCAATTTTTGCGGATGTCCCCTCTTCCATACCGAAAGGGGCCACGCACAACGCTTTGGTAAGGACGGGAATTCCAGGTACTGCGGGCATGGCAGCGGCAATACCGATATAATAAGAGCGCCCCAGGCCACCTCGGATGCGAATTCCCCTGCCTTGCCGGGCCAGTCCGTAATAAGCGGCCCCGCGGGCAACGGCCAGGTCATAGTCGCCGGCGTCAATTTCCCGTATGCTGCCACCGGCTGTCCAATCTTCCAGAATCGAAATCACCCGATTGCGAAGCAACCCGGCTTTCATAACACCACCATTGAAGAGAACGGTGGTCGGTCGTATCAGGTTGTTCCGGTCGTCCCGTCTGTCCAAAAAGGCTGCCAGATGGCGTGTGATGGCCGCATCGGCTTCAAAAGCAAGGCCAAATTCCTGTATGCCCGAACGAACGGCAGCCTGAGGCCTGTCCGCGCGGTCGCAGGGTGGGAAAAAGCCATCCCGCAACACCTCTTTGACCATTTCGCCGGTTAAATCAACGGTGATCATCCCACCGATCAGGCTGGAACCGCGCCCCAGAACCGAAATCTGCAGGCTGTCTATTGCCGGATCGGACAGCAGTTTCTCCTTTGCCCTGCGGCAGCTCTGCCAAAGCCCGTTGATCTGCCAGCTATCCAATCGGGTTCCCTGCTCCGCCAATTGGTGAGACAGACGATAAGCTAACGCCAGGTCCATATTGTCACCACCCACCAGCAAGTGGTTGCCGACGGCAACCCGTTCCAGGGTAAGATCACCATCTTCCTCGCTGACCTGGATCAAACTGAAATCGCTGGTTCCACCGCCCACGTCACAAACCAGGATCAGGTCGCCGGGCTTGACGTTATCCCTCCAATGGCCGTCACTGGCCCCGATCCAGGCATAAAAAGCGGCCTGTGGCTCTTCCAGCAAGGTGGCTTGGGATAACCCCGCCATGCCTGCAGCGGCAACAGTCAACTCACGAGCCACGGCATCGAAAGAAGCCGGTACCGTCAAATAGACCAATTGGTTTTCGATTTTCAGGTTTTCATCAATGCCGTCATCAGTGGATGCCATATTCTGATTCCAGGCATCTCGGATATGTTTCAAGATGGCAGCCGATGCTTCCACAGGAGACATCTTCCGACCACCTTGTGAACTGGTACCGGAGTTGGACCCTTCCCACGGCAAGATCGGTGCCTTGCGATCTACAAGGGTATTGCAAAGCCATGATTTTGAAGAAGAAACCAGACGATGGGGGATCTCTTCTCCCCGGATCCGTGCATACTCCCCCACTGCGATTCGATTTGAAGCATCCCAGGGAAGCGCCAATGCACCCGCCGGCACATCCTGTTCTTCAGGTATAAGAACAAACGACGGCAATGATGTCCTGGTTTCCACCACCCCGGCATCGACGACTTGCGGGATATCGAAAATTCGGATTTGTGCATCTTCA
>DAOWNV010000050.1 GCA_030642405.1 Desulfosarcina sp. | reverse complement strand
TCGTTGGAAGCCAGCTTTATCGAATCGTTGATTCCGTATTGGCGTTCGAGTTCTTCTATAGGTTTTCCCGGAACATAGGGATCAATCGTTTGTATGTACTCGGGAATTTTTAGTTTCATCGTCCGTTTCCTGCTACCGGATCAGTTTCAGGAAGTATCCATTTAAAAAAACAGCCGAGCACAAAGCCCGGCTGTTGAGAATGGAAACGTCCATACAATAATTAAATCATTGATGCCTCTACTTTTTGCCGGCCTTTTCACCAGCAACCACGGCCTCCATGTTCAGTGGAATCAGTTTCGGTTTATTACTGAATTCCTCTTTGATACAATGTTTTAACGCTTCCATGGAAACGATGCCGCTACGCGCTACAAAGGCCGACAATGCAACGATATTTGCTGCCTTCACGCTTCCCAAATCCTTGGCTATCTCCATAATTTTAACAGCCAGTTCATCGACATCGTCCCGATTGGCACCGAAGCTAATCAATGAGCGGTTGATAAAAATCACCCCTCCTTTTTTAACCGTAGGGGCAAACTTTTCAAGAGATGGGCCGTTCATGGCGACTAGATGTTTGGGGTTTTTGATAATGGGTGAGCCGATGGGATGGTCCGCGATAACAACCGTGCAATATGCTGTCCCACCACGCATTTCCGGACCGTACGACGGTACCCAGGCAACCTCGTATTTCTCTTCCATGGCGGCATGGGCCAGTATTTTTCCCATTACCAAGATGCCCTGACCGCCGAATCCGGCAAACATCACTTCGCTCTGCATGGTGCCTCCTTCAAGCATTCCATTTTCATCTGATTTCAGTTATGCCGGAATTTTGTAATCTCCGAGTTTGTAGTATTCAAGCAATGTTTTTTCCGTCCATTCAATGGCATCCAAAGGTGTCATTCCCCAGTTTGTCGGGCAGGTGCTGACAACTTCGACAAGGCTGAAGCATTTTTTTTCCAACTGGTAGGTAAATGCCTGTTTGATGGCCTTTTTTGCTTTGTTGATGTATTTGGGTTTAATAACTGTTTGACGGGTGATATAAGCCGGCGTCTGAAGGGCTGCGAGCAGTTCGGCCACCTTAATCGGCATGCCGACATCCTCGACGTTGCGTCCAAAAGGTGAAGTTGTCGTACGCTGGTCCGGCATTGTTGTGGGCGCCATTTGTCCACCGGTCATACCATAAATGGCATTGTTAACAAATATGGTCGTGAACTTTTCCCCGCGATTTGCCGCATGAATAATCTCACCCATTCCAATACTGGCCAAGTCACCGTCGCCCTGATAGGTAAATACCATTAGGTCAGGTCTAACCCTTTTTATGCCGGTAGCCATGGCCGGAGCACGCCCGTGGGCCGCTTCCTGAAAGTCGCAATTAAAGTAATTATAGGCCAATACAGCGCATCCGACAGGTGCTATACCAACTGTTTTTCCCAGAATGCCCAGTTCATCGATCGTTTCAGCCACCAAACGATGGATGATGCCGTGAGTACACCCCGGACAATAGTGGGTGTCGGTCTCGGTAAGGGCTTCCGGCCGTTTAAAGGTTTTTCCCATTGTTATGAACTCCTTGCTTGTAAACCTGTTTTTCGTTGAAATGAACCGGTCGATCAGGCAATACGAGATTTAACCACATCTATAATCTCTTCGGGGGTTGGTATTTCGCCTCCACACTTTCCATACCAACTGACAGGCAAATGTCCTTTTACACTCAGGTCCACATCTTCCACCATCTGCCCCATGTTCATTTCGACGCTTATTATATGGGTACACGTCGGTTTTTTGCTTGCATCCGCCACAGCCTTTTCCGGAAACGGGAAAAGGGTTTTAGGGCGTATCATAGCGATTTCGATGCCGTCTGCTTTCATTAGATCAATGGCAGTACGGCACACTCTACTCATGGTTCCGAAACTGACGACCAAGCCTTTGTATTCACTATCCGTATTGTACGCTTCGAACATCACCTCATCAGAACGCATCTGGTCATATTTGGCCTTGAGCTGCAAATTATTGTCATTGAGGAGAGCCGGGTCCAAAAACAAAGATTTGACAATATTTCTTTTCTTGCTGTTGCGATGATCCATGCCGTTGGTAGACCAAGCGTCTTTGTTAGTTGGTTCGGATTTAAGGTGGTCCGGGAATTCAACCGGTTCCATCATTTGTCCGATGAGACCGTCACCCAAGACCATTACCGGGTTACGGTATTTTTCTGCAAGCGGAAACGCTTTCATCACCATTTCAACCGCTTCTTGCACACTGGCCGGTGCCATTACCAGCATACGACAGTCTCCATGGCCAATCCCTTTGGTGGCTTGAAAATAATCTCCTTGGGAAGGCAAAATCCCCCCTAGTCCTGGACCACCGCGAACAATGTTTACAAATACGGCAGGACACTGGGCACCGGCAATATAGCTGATTGCTTCGCTCATCAAGCTTATACCCGGGCTGGAGGATGTTGTAAACACACGCGCACCGGCACCGGCAGCGCCAAAGAGCATGTATCCGACCGCGACTTCGCTCTCACCTTGTAAAAACACCCCGCCGACTTCCGGCATACGACGTACCAGATATTCAGCGACTTCGGACTGAGGCGTAATCGGATAGGCAAAGTAATTCAAGCAACCAGCTCTGATCGCTGCTTCACCAATGGCCTCATTTCCTTTCATCAAAACTTTTGGCATGGTACTCCTCCATTGATCGCCTTCAGGCGTTGGATTCTTCAACTTCAGTAATGGTGATAGCGACATCCGGGCACATGATGCAGCACATAGTGCAATGGATACAATCCTCCGGTCGCGCCTGAAAAGCAGGAAAATATCCTTTCTCATTCACTTTGGTGGATATTTCCAATACATTTTTTGGGCATACGGAGAGACATAACCCGCAACCCTTACATCGATTTTTATCAATATTGTGTTGAAACGCCATTAATCACTGCTCCTTATAACAAAAATTCATCTTCCCAAGGGTTCCGCCTCTTCCCACGGGGTGGTCAGTTGCCTTCTTATCGAGAGTATTGGGCATTGAATAGCCTTTTTATCCAACCGGGTCAATAGTTCCGTCGTTGCGGTTATGAAAACAAGGGGCAACTTCCCATTACCTGCTACCTTGCGGCAAAAATCATAACCTTCTAAAATGTCTTTTGTTGTCGTTTCAGCCATGACATTGGCATTTCCAACTATTCCGGTGATCGACAATTTGGCTTTGTCTTCAATTTCATTTCTCATCTTAAGACACCCTTTTATGGTGTCGGTATGAGGCCGATTGGGATTAACGACCATTAAAACCTCAACCTGTTTTCCTTTCAATGAATCCGCCAGGGCGGCCAATACCGTAGCCCCGACATCATCTCCTCCCACATCCAAAAGGGCTAACCCGGCAGGGTTTCGTAGCAACCCGGATACTTTCGGGGTAAGAATGGGCAGGTCCGCATACATGTAAGAAGCAGGGGGTAAAATGACTTCGATTCCCAAATGCTCCAGGGTATTACGCGCGTCCCGGGTTCTGAAATAGGGATTTACCAGATCCAGGTCCGCCAATCGAACCGCAGTACCAAGGCTGTGCATGTGGGCAGCCAGATTGATGGAAACTTCAGTTTTCCCACTTCCATATGCCCCTACAACAATAACGATACCGGTTAATTCAGGTTCCATACGCGACGTATCCCCGCTTGGATGATTGAACTAAGAAAAAGTCGAAAAATTGACGGCGCCTGCCGAAATAATGCGGAAAAAATCCGGAAGATATCCATATGGCACTGCCGTGAAACAATTGGGTACAAATAGGAAGGATTGTTTATTTTTAAATCCATGCAATGTCAAGAGGTTTAGAGGTTTATTAGTGCAGCTTTTGCTTCCCCTCAGACGCATCGTATGATAATTTAAAGTTTGGGTGAAATCCGAAGAAGCATTGCGGTAAATGTGTATTCTATTTTATGAAATGAGGTCTTTTCCTGATGCAAATGGTAAAAACGGGTCTCGAAGTATTTTTGAACGATCCTCCACCATCGGTGAAAAATGGACGGTTAGGGCTTTTGTGTAATCCGGCATCAGTAGACAACCGATTTGTTCATTCACGCCAACGAATTAATGATACTTTCCCTGGATACCTCAAAGCGCTCTATTCTCCACAGCATGGCTTATATGCAGAAAAGCAGGACAACATGATTGAATCCATGCACCGGACTGATCCTGTCACCGGAGTTCAGGTTTTCTCCTTGTACGGAGATACGCGCATTCCCACCCGCGCCATGATGGATCCGATTGATGTAATGATCGTGGATCTTCAAGATGTAGGCACCCGCGTCTACACATTTATTTACACACTGTCCTATTGCATGGAAGCGGCAAAAAAATTCCAAAAAAAAATCATCGTGCTGGATCGCCCCAATCCCGTCGGCGGACACAATTTCGAAGGCAATTTGCTGTCGCCGGACTGTTCGTCCTTTGTGGGAAGATACCCTATACCAATGCGGCACGGCTTGACCATAGGAGAATTGGCGCTGTTGTTCAACACCTGCTTTAAAATCGGTTGCGACCTCGAAGTCGTGGCAATGCAGGGATGGAAAAGAAAAATGCAATTTGATCTAACCGGTTTGCCATGGGTGGCTCCATCGCCCAATTTGCCGACTTCGATGTCCGCTATGGTATATCCGGGCCAGGTCATCTGGGAAGGAACAAACATTTCAGAAGGACGTGGAACGACCCAGCCCTTCGAACTATTCGGAGCACCTTTTATCAACCCCGAAATTTTGTTGAAAAAAATCGATAAGAAACTGTTAGTTGGTACGGTTCTCAGACCTGTCGAATTTGAACCGACATCGAACAAATGGAAAGGTCAATCCTGTAAAGGGTTTCAAATCCATGTCACGGATCCGTCGGTCTATTCACCCTACGCCCTTTCCTTAGCCTTCTATCAGGTAATTATTGAGACCTATCCAGATCAGTTTGCTTACAAGAAGCCACCTTACGAGTACGAAAACGAACGGCTTCCGATGGATCTGATTTTAGGGAATCGGGAGATTCGCTTTCAAATTGAATCCGGCGTGCAAATATCCGAAATCGTGTCCGGCTGGGAAAAACAATTGTCCAATTACAAAAATGAGATTAAATCTGTTTGTTTGTATAAATGATAAAGCTGAGGGGACAATAAAAAGCCCTGATCGGTACACCGATCAGGGCTGGATTTTCCACTCAGATGATTGGATCAATTATGTGTCTGACTTCAGTGTTTCAATCTCTTGTTTTAATTCGTCGATCTCTTGTTTGTATTTTTCGTTATCGTTGTCTGCAGCGACGGTGTCCACATCGCTTCCATCTTTTTTCCATGTGTCTTTAAGTTCATCAAAACCCAAATAAAGGGCCAGGCCACCACCCAGCAACAGCATAACCGGAATTGCTCCGGCCAAAAGCTGAAGAAACTCACCAAACCAAACTGACAGACCGATCAGGCCGAGAACTGCTGCCACTGCTCCACCAATTAACGTTTTCATAAAAAATCGTCCTCCTTCTTACACCTTTTTAAAGTTAGATTGATAAAAACGGCTTCATCGGCCGATCGTTGTTCCTTCCACGTGATGGCTCGACGTGCTTGTTTACCTTTTCCAATGTTTAGCATGTAATCAACAAGCTTTTATATTATCAATGGAATTTCAATTAGATAGCGGCTTTGTATTGATGCTACTAATTTCTATGGCAATAACATAGAAGCCAAGGCAGCGCAAGCATATTTTTCTCCGGATATTATGGCGTTGCAAAGGGGTAATGCATCTGTTATTTTTCGGCTTTATTGATTATGTCTATCCATTTTTATTTTAAACGTTTTTATACCATGAATAATAAAAATAAACACATCGGCAAAACGATTTTGGAAAAATTAAGTCAGTGGGTTAAGCAGCTATTCGCCAAATCACGGGATCATTACTTCTTTTTTCTGCCATCCCCAACCGGCACCTTATCCTCTCTGTTCCTTGAACGACTGTTTTCGGGAGTTTATATGGGAGGGGAACAGGCGGATGTCGTTCAAGGCATCCCTGATGACGCGATCATAGTTTATACATCCAAAAATAAAAGCAGATTCGAATTTCTTTTTTCGCACACCCGATATCGCCAATTGAGACTACCGGTGCCTAAACTATTATTCGATTCACGAATTTACATTTGGCAGCCCATTTCAAGGATAATGCGCATCGGTTTGGGATATTTGAATGAATTGGTGACGAATCATAAAATACCAAACCCCTACCTAAACGATTACTATCGAAATGAACTTCTCACATCAAGCTGTGCCATGCTCACCTTGGTCGAAAAGAGGGGATTTTATCGAAGATTTGTAAAATCCCAAACCGACCCGCTTGGATATCTGCTCAAGATCCAGAAAAAAATCGACCGCCCCATTTACCTGGTTCCCCAATTGATGTTTTACGGAAAAAAACCATCGCCGGCGGAGCTTGGCCTCATCGACCTGGTCTTTGGTACATCACAACAGCCGGGAGGGTTACGAAAAATTGTCACATTGATTAGAAATCCCGGTAAAATTTTTGTGGAGCTTTCCCAACCCTTGAATCTCAGGCAATGGATGAACCAGGCGGTTCAGGCCGAAAAACCGGTATCACGTCTATCGTTGGACCTTAGAAACCAACTCCTTGCTCAGCACAATCGGCACCGTCAAAGTATCACAGGGCCGATATTGAAATCCAATGAAGAACTGAAAGAATCTATTCTTACCAACGATAGATTGCAGACATTTATCAAAAAACAAGCTATTTCCCGTCATGAACCCATTCATAAAATCAGAAAAAAAGCGGCAGGGTACTTTGACGAAATTGCTGCGAGATACAGCCCTTCCGTCATTCGTATCATGGCATTTGTGGTAGGATGGATCACCAACTCCATGTTCGATGGTGCCGTCATCGATAAAGCCGGATTATCCCGTGTAAAAGCAATGTCCATGAAGGGGCCGTTAATCCTCATTCCCTGCCACAAGAGCCACATCGATTATTTGATTCTATCCTATATCCTGTACAACAACAACATGCCCTGCCCTCACATCGCAGCCGGAAAGAACCTCTCTTTTTGGCCCCTGGGTCCTCTCTTCAGAGGTGCCGGTGCTTTCTTTCTTCGGAGGACATTCAGGGGATCCGTCCTTTATTCACGTGTCTTTTCCGCTTATATCTACAAACTGTTGGAAGAAGGCTTTAATATCGAACTGTTCATCGAAGGGGGAAGAAGCCGAACCGGCAAGCTGCTCATGCCGAAGCTAGGCCTGCTTTCAATTCTTCTGTCTGCCTGTCGAAATGGCGCCTGTGCGGATATGGTCTTCGTTCCCGTATATATTGGGTATGACCGTATTATTGAAGAACAGGCCTATATCCATGAAGTAGAAGGAGGGAAAAAAGAGGATGAAAACCTCAGCCAGATGATCCGTGCCCGTCGCTTTTTAAAAAAACGGTATGGGAAAATATATATAAACTTTGACGAACCCATCATCATGACCGATCTTTTGTCTGAGACTTCAGTACCTCTTAATCGGTTGCCTCAAAAAGAGATGAACGCCCTTTGCCGAAATCTAGGATGGCGTCTCATTAATGCCATAGACAGACAAACCGTCGTTACACCATATGGTCTTATCGCCGCGGCCATTTTGAATATCTCCAAACTACGTTTTTCAAAAAAAGAGCTGATGGAAGCGGCCAATACCTACCTGATATTCGCAGTCGCCCAAAATGCAAAACTGGCCGATACGATTATTTTGAATCCGGATGGAGCCATGGAGTACACGTTCGACAGGTATCTGTCACGAAAATGGATAGAAAAGGTACCCAGAGACAAAAACATTCCCGAAGATCAAGCTGATTACATGGCCAACAAGTCCAAACGGTCTCTGCTTGAATTCTATAAAAACAATTGTATATCCTATTTTATTCCTGCTGCTTTTACATCTTTATCCATTTTAAAAACAGATGCTTTTCAATTCAACTCTAATTCGTTACATGAAGAATATAATAATCTTCAGATTTTTTTCAAATATGAATTCTCCTTCGATCAAAACCGTTCGGCTACCAATGATGTAAGAAAAAGCATTAAATCGTTTATCGATGACGCAATCGTCATGCCCCACCCCACGATTCCGGACAGTTATCAGATCACCTCTTCGGGGTATCGCAAATTGAAATTATTTGCCGGTTTCTTAAAACCCTACTTACAATCGTATAAAGTGGTGCTTGTCTTTCTTAGAGATAACAGAAAGGAGAAACTGAACACCAAAGATAGACTTACAAAAATCCAAAGCATCGGCCTGCAAATGATTAAAAGCAAAGAGATTGATTTGATCGAATCGGTATCGAAAATAAACTATTCGAACGGATTAACATACTTTGCCAATAATGGTGCAAAAAGTCATGAAGACGAGGACCGCATTTCCTATTTTGAATCGTTCATCCAAAGCCGTTTGCATCTTTTTAGTTGATGAAGGCACTAATCCTCGCAGCCGGGTTCGGTACCAGACTGGCACCATTTACCCAATCCGTACCCAAAGCTCTTTTTCCCGTCGTCGGAATACCGGTATTGGAACGGATGATCACCGGTTTGAAACAGGCGGGTTGCACTGCCATTGCCGTAAATGCCCACCACCTGTCACATCAAATAGAAAACTTTCTCGCTGAAAAAACCTTCGAGTTGCCAATTGTATTCAGCCACGAAAATGAAATTTTAGGAACAGGCGGTGCCATCCGTAAGCTTTCCGATTTTTGGGATGACGAACCTTTCATCGTTGTTAATGCTGACATTGTCACCGATATTCAACTGGAATCTGTCTATCGGGAGCATTTGGAATGCTGTGCTCAGGTTTCTCTCGTCATGCACGATCATCTCCTTTTCAACAATGTCTGGGTTGATTCTTATAATAGTATTGTCGGGTTTAAACGCTGTTGTGATACCACTTCCCAGGTCAAGCATAGGAAACTTGCTTTTACAGGGATCCATGTCATGGACAAAAGAATTCTTTCATGGATACCGGAACAGGGTTTCAGTGATATCATTTCCGTTTATCAAAAAATGATAGATAAGGGCATCCCAATTCACGCAGCACAGGTTTCCAATTACTATTGGCATGATATGGGAACCCCCGAACGGTTTCGGGATGCTGTTACTGACATCATGGCGCCAGGGGTTTTTCGTAAGGCTTTTTCGGAAACAAACGCTTTGTTCATCAAAAGAAATAAATTGGCGGGTGACGGCTCGGACCGCAAATGGTTCCGCCTCACAACCAAACGTCAACAGCTTGTCGTGGCCGATCACGGCATCACGCTTGAACTGCCGGGCAGTGAACTAAACGCTTTTGTCCGGATCGGGAAGCATCTTTATGAACGAGGGATTCCAGTACCACAAATCTACGATTACGATGCTTTCAGCGGTTTGGTCTTTTTGGAGGACTTGGGAGATTGCCACCTTCAGCAATTGGCAAATAAATCACAAAACACAGGTCAGTTGGAGACCGTCTACCGAAATATCATCGATACGCTATTTGACCTGACCTTAAAAACTATTGACGGTTTTGATCCGTTATGGACATGTCAGAGCCAAGTTTACGACCATACTCTTATTTTGGAAAAAGAGTGTCGTTATTTCATGGAGGCTTTCGTAAACGAATACCTGAATTTACCCATCCCCTACGATCATGTGGCTGAAGAATTTTCTCACCTTGCGCATTGTACAATCTCTCAAGGGATCGACGGGTTGATTCACCGGGACTTTCAATCTCGCAACATTATGATATACAATAATAATCCGTATCTCATCGATTTTCAGGGAGCACGGTTCGGTCCCATCCAATACGACCTGGCCTCATTGCTCATTGACCCATATGCACGATTGGATTCGATATTCCAACAACGACTCTTGAATTACGCCACGAAAGAAGCGGTTCGACGTTTTTCATGCGATCCGGACCGTTTTGTCCAAGGATTCAACTATTGTTGCATCACACGCAACCTGCAAATGCTTGGAGCTTTTGGCTTTTTGACAAGGGTTAAACAAAAGAAATTTTTCGAACAATGGATTACCGCTGCCGGCAAAATGTTATTTGGGCATATTGACCGTGCCGATCCTCATGCGTTTCCAAAACTTGCAGCCATTGCCAAAAAAATAACACTGAGATAGAAAACAACCAGTGTCGCATGTTATCGCACCTTGAACACCGAATCTGTGAATAGGAGGTATCAAAATGAATTCAATTAATATAATGATCAATGGCCTTCCAGGCAACGTTGGTTCCACCATTGCTGAACACGCGATAAAGAGCCCCAGGGTTACAGTACTGCCCTATTCTCTCACCGGTCCTGAGATTGAAGTTGACCATTTTAGTCTATCAGGTGTTTCCATCGAATTGATCAGGCCTGATGATCGAAAAAAAAAAGTAGATAGCATTATGGAAAAGCACGGAAACTTTATCAGCGTTGATTTCACTCATCCTTTAGCAGTCAATGACAATGCATCCTTTTATTGTAACCGCGGTTTGCCTTTTGTTATGGGAACCACAGGTGGTGATCGGGAAAAACTGGTCCGTACAGTAGAGTCGTCAACCATCTGCGCTGTCATCGCCCCCAATATGGCCAAGCAGATCGTAGGATTCCAGGCCATGATGGAATATGCCGCAACGACTTTTCCGGGAATCTTCAACGGATATACGCTATCTATTAAGGAAAGCCATCAGGCCGGCAAAGCAGACACCAGCGGTACAGCCAAAACCATGGTGTCCTATTTCAACAGTATGGGCATTGACTTTTCAACGGATGAAATTGCCATGGAAAGGGATCCCGACGCACAGCGCAGCCTTTGGAAAATTCCTGAAGAATACTTGTCAGGACATGGCTGGCATACGTATCGACTGACTTCACCGGACGACACCGTTGTCTTCGAATTTCAGCACAATGTAAACGGTCGAGACATTTATGCTGAGGGAACACTAGATGCAATTTGCTATTTGTACCGTAAATGTAAAGATGAAAGTGGTGGGCATATTTTTTCAATGATCGATGTACTGCGCGGTGAATAATAATTTCATCGGTTCATTTTTTATTAAAGTTCGTATCAAGTTAGTAACAAAACGGTCGATGATAAACCTGGGCATTATAGTACAACATATGGAACATGGCTTAAAACCAATATAATTTTAATTCAGCAAGAGGCGGGAATGGACGTAAAATACATCAATCCATTTGTAGATGCAGTTAAAAACGTCTTTAACACGATGATAGAAGTCCCTTTCACACTAGGAAAGCCCAGTTTAAAAAAGGGTAACTTACCGGAATACGAGATTAGCGGTTTTATCGGTCTCACCGGGACGGTGACAGGTTGCGTGGTCATTAATATGAACAAGGGAATCGCCCTTCAACTGGTTTCCGAGCTCATCGGTGAGGAAGTGACCGAATTAGATGATGACTGCACTGATGCCATCGGAGAGATCGCCAACATGATTGCTGGAAATGCGAAGACCGATTTCCCTTCTGCGGGAACGTCCATCAGCGTCCCTAGTGTCGTAATAGGCAAACACAAAGTCTCCTATCCTTCCGGCCTGCCCATTATTTGTATCCCCTGTGTCACGGAAAAAGGGCAAATGGTCCTTGAGGTGGCACTGAAGGCTGAAACATAGTTTTTTTCTTTTTTCAGCCTTCTCGAATCAAGTCGCGGGCTTTTTCCAAAGCCTTGGACAAATTCTGAGGTTGCGTCCCCCCGGCCTGGGCCATATCGGGTCTGCCGCCGCCGCCGCCGCCAACCATACCGGCAATCTCTTTTATCATGTTACCCGCATGGAAACGATCACTTAGATCTTTCGTCACCACGACGATAAGTAGTGCTTTCCCATCAGTTTCGCATGCCAATACCACGATTCCTGATCTGATACGGTCCTTAAATCGGTCTGCCAATTCCCGCAAAGCGGAAGGCTTGTCAACTTTTACCTGACTGATAATTGCAGCGACACCATTGATTTTCTCTGTCTCTTCACCACTCCCTTCAGCCTGCATTTCCGCCATTTTGGTCTTAAGTTGGTTGGTTTCCTTTTCAAGGGCCTTCACAGATCTCATAACCGATGTAACTCGTTTTACAACCGCATCCGGCTTATCTTTTACTATATGACTTAACTGTTGAAGGATCCTGCTGGTTTTTTGGACACGTTCGACGGCCCCACTTCCGGTTACAGCTTCAATCCTTCTGACACCGGATGCCACACTGGCTTCAGAAATGATTTTAAACATACCGATGTTCCCGGTACGGTCAGTATGGGTGCCTCCGCAAAGCTCACGACTGAAGGATTCCAGAGAAACGACACGCACCCGATCACCGTATTTTTCTTCAAACAATGCTGTTGCTCCGGAATCCATTGCCTGTTCCATGTTCATCTCTTCAATGTCCACCACCACATTTTCCCTGATTCGATCGTTTACGAGAATTTCAATTTTCTCTAATCTTTCCGGTTCAATCTGCGAAAAATGTGTGAAATCAAATCGAAGCCGGTCTGATGCTACCATCGACCCTGCCTGTTTAACGTGGTCCCCTACTTCACTGCGAAGGGCTGCGTGAAGGATATG
>DAOWNV010000023.1 GCA_030642405.1 Desulfosarcina sp. | reverse complement strand
CTTTACAGAGGATGGGTTTTTTAAAACCGGGGATCAGTTCCAGATTAAAGACGGTGATTGTGTTGGCTTTTTTGACAGAGGTAAAGATATAATCATCAGAGGAGGTTTTAATATTAGTGCTCAGGAGATTGAAAATTATCTTCTTTCACATCCCAAAGTTCAGGATGCGGCAGCTGTGTCAATGAAGGATGAACTGCTTGGTGAAAAAATGTGCGTTTATATATGCCCAACTCCAGGTGAAAAAGTTGAACTGTCCGATATAACATCTTTGCTTGAAGAAAAAGGGGTGGCAAAGTACAAATATCCTGAACGTATTGAAATTATAGATATGATACCAAGAAATCCAGTGGGCAAGATTCTTAAAAATACATTGAGAGATGATATAAATGAAAAGCTTAAAAATGAATAAATAATTACACAATGTCGTTGAATCAGGAGATCGGTTTGTACGCGGTGCTAAATTTTCCAACGGGTACTTCTGCCTTTCGGTTATCAAAGTGATCAATACCTCGGCTTTGCCCGTTGGCCGGATCTACCCGTACCAGGCGAAGCCGCAACGATTTTTTGATCCAAATCGAATTGGGCGTATTTGAGTGGCGAGTCGGGCATAAAGGATAAAAGAAGTCTTGGCACGCGCAAAACATACAAGGTGTTGGGTTCTGGTGTATGGTGGATACAGTTTCTTTCCTCATGCTTTGCCGTAAACCCTCGATTATTTAGCAGGGATGACGGCTTTATGGAAGATGTATCCAATTTTTCCGCTGGGAAGTTTCACGCAATGCCAATTCCCTACCGTCTTTAACGGCTTGAATCGGTCATTGAGTTTTGCCTTATCTATGACTACGTGTGAAGAGGAAGGGCCGCTCCGGATGTTTACCTGTTTCCATATGACACGAAGCCCTTCCATGGGTGTGGATGATCCGAAGACTTGATGATTGACGAACGTGTTGTTTTTACTGCACCTCACGGATACGATGTTTACTTTGCCGGGGGAAATGGAGATTTCCCGCCGGTCAATGACCTGCCCGGACACGTCTTTGATTCTCATGTTGATCTGAGCCTCATTTATCTGTCCGCAGTAAAAGGAAATTTTTTTCGGCACCATTGTCCAGGCACGTATGTCGGCAAACGACGTGGTCATATTTAATACGGATAGGCCGACTTTGTATAAGAAAGAGACTCTCGTGTCCTTGGCTTGATCAATTGCTGCCTTGTCCCGGATGGATTGAGACACCAGTCGCATTATTGCTTTCGAAACATTTTTTGGCAGATCTTTATCGTATTGTTTTAAAGAGAGAAGGTCCAGATCCGCCAACGGTTCCATTTTTCCGATTATCCTGGATTTTGAGTCCAACAATTCTATAGATAAAATTGATGCTTGTGTGGGATTGATTCGGGCCAGGGAAAATTGGGTCACGGTATCCGAAATTGGATTGAGAAATGAGTAGTTAAGGTTCTCTTTTGTAGGTGCAAAATCCTCCTTGGCGAAGATATAGACATTGACTTTAGAGGTGATGGTGTTCGAATCGTTTTGGTAATCGTTAAACAATTGCTTCACATACCGATTATCCGTCAAAGCATCGGCATTTTTAAGATGAGGCCGTATATTTTCCAGCTCATCGTTCAACCCCAAGGTAAGGGCGGAAAGGAGATAGGTGTAGCAGTTTTCATAGGCATTTCGCATATGCGATATCGCCTGTTTTTGGCCTGCCGACAGGGAGGCTTTTTCGGTGAACTGCCTGATGTTGGATTCGAAACCTGATTTGCCCTGTATTGTTTCCCACTCCGCCTGGTTCGAAAGGGTTTTTTTTGCGTCTTTCTTTACTTCCTTCTTTCCCTTTTTTAACTGTGCCAATTCGAATGCTGCATAGTCTCTGATCATCTGATGGCGGTTAATGGCCCTTTGGGCTTCCACCCGAGCTGATTCCGGTTTTCCCATCATCAGGTAGTTCATGGTCTTTATATTGTGGATATAGACCTTCTCGAATTGGGATAGTTCATAGTCACCGGACCCTTCCCCGAAAAGAATGTCGATGGTATCTTTGGTAGTATCCCTCGCGTTGATTCTGGCTCGCTCCTCCCTTGCCGTGTATTTTTCGAATGCGAGTTCCAGTACTTCATTGCTTTTTTCAAATTCGGAGACAAGGGGGTATAAGACGCCTAACTCCAACAGATGCACAGGGTCCACATTGGAACGAAAATTTTTATCACCAGTGTATACCTTATCTTCAAGCCAGTTCAAATTGAACTCGCTGCTATTGACGGACTCCTTGACATCTGCCATCTGACTGGTATGCATCTGCGCAGCGCAGCCCGCAATTAATAACAGTACAAGGGGAAAGAGAAGCTTTTTTGTTGTACGTAATGAGAATCGTTTCATTTTATTTTACCTGCCGGTGGCCACACGGTTTTTTTCCAACACAATCCTAAGGTTTGTATATGATGAACTCGTTGTTGTTGGATTCTCTGATATGTATATCAATTCCGCGTTTTTCAAGGCCCGATTTCAGTTCTCGTTGAAAATCGAACCGTTTACCCAGGTAATTGACATCCAATAGTATGGAATCCGTGGACTGGGTCCGAATATTTTTATCTTTATAACCGTTCATATTTTCTATGACTTCGACAATGCTATACATCTCGTCCTGTTTGAAACCGATAAACCGGCAACTCAAGCGGGTGCCTTCGTTGGACTGCCTTTCGAAATAGGCAAGGGTGTCTTCCAAAAGGCCTTCGGAGACCTGTTTGGCTAGCGTCGTTACGGGACCGGCGATGACCGTACTCTCCAGGTAATTGCTCTTGGTTTTCTTAGAAGTTCTCACTATTTTTGACTTTCCCTCGGCGGCAATGATATCGGCCGTTGCGGGAGCAACTGCACGGATGTCCATGGAAAGGCGGATCTCTTTGAAGAATTTGCTGGAAAAGTCCGTGCGCTCGGAGGCGTCTATGTCGAAGATCAACAGCAGGTCAGCCTGATACTTGAGGGCCAGCGTGGAGATGCTGCCCAAATCGCCATCACCGTTTCTTGTTACTTCGTTGACGAACCCCTGAACAAACATTTTGTCGAGAACGATAAAGCCCTTTTCTAAAAACACTTCGTTGATGACGTTCTGCGCCGATTTTATAACCAGGGCATCTTTTTCTGAGCCTCCATGGATTTCCGGCAGGTAAATGGTCATAAACCTCGGGTTCCCTACCTTTCGCTTTAAAATCCCGATCGCCCTCAGATCATCCTTGATATCGGCAATGTCCACTGTTCCTTCAATACAAAGTTCATACATTGTTCCGCTTGGCGTTGGCCCTTCCGACACGATCCTGTAGTCGGTCACATATCCGGATGCCTGAGAATAGATCCTGTCACTGATCAATATCGCATTTTTGACCAGGGTCTGGGAGGAGATGAGGGTGCCGATCCCTTTTTGAACGGCATTCCTCTGTGCATCCGAAAGGGCATTGGTCTTCGCCCGCCCGATGTTACCGTCGATAATCTGCGCCATACCGCACGATTTGATCCGTCGTGGTTCGGAATGAACCTGGCCGGGAAGATACAGAACACATAAAAGTAAAGAGATAAAAGGTAGAAATAATGGTATTCGCACGTTTCGGGACATCTTTTTACCCCCCAATCGCTCAGCTTCCGTATTACCAACCGAACATTCTCTTTTTCCCCACTTTTCTCAATTGGGTCTCATCCGCCCATTCCAGTGTACCCGCCCTGAAATCGACCATCTTTAATGTGAACTTGAAAAAAACGTCTTTCGTATCCTCTGTGATGGTCTTGATACTAGATAACTCGCCATAGATACGATATTTAGGTGCTTTTTGATCGGTCAGATACACCTGCCTGTCCTCTTCGCTGATTCTGGTTTCAAAGGCTTCCTCGGCGGCTCTTTTCTCATAGGCTTCGCGTTCCGCGTAATCGACGGCGAACCGGACCTTGCCGCTTTTTACCAGCTTAGTGGCGATGGAGTCGGTGATGGATTTGGTATCGATATGCTCATCGGTCTTGTTTTTTACCACATCCAATCTAACAAGGGGCCTTTCCTTGCCGAATTCGAAATGCTCGACCAAAGATTGCGTCATCTCTTCGGCAATAATGATCAGGTCTGTTGCGCTGAATGTCGTGTAGGCCTTTTCGCTATAATCCGCGCTGACCCTTTCGGTTTTCATTCCGGTCGCACAACCCATTAAGATTACGAACGATATAATCGGGGTCATCCATTTGCAGGTGTTTTTCATGATCCATGCTCCTTGTTAGATTGGCGCTTTACAACGTTCCCCAGTATACAACACGATGGCCGCTAACTAACGAATATGCCCAAACTTATGTTCCAATGGTGAATCCGTGGGTGGTACAATGTGTTTAACTGTCTATACCACCGGTCTTCCTAAGGGTCACGAAAAAAATATAATTTATCAAATGAAGAGATGATAGTTTCTTTCTTTGTGCCGGCCTTGATCCGACGGATATAGAACTTACCTTCTTGTTGCAACCGGTCAAACAGTCCTTGGTGTTGGTATCTTTTGATTCAGAGCGCTTATTTTGCTTTCTGAAAGAATTTTGGAGATAAATGGCCTTGCCGGCCGTCATTTACTCTATGAGTTGGCCGTGCCTGGAACAATGATTTTCAAAATGGTTTACAAATGCGGTTACCATGGATTTTTTTTAAGTAATCGTTTCTTTTTTTTCTACCACATGTATAATCAAATACTGTTCCGTTGTTTTCGCCTGAAATAATTCTTAAAAGAGAAAAATGTTTAATCCCTGGTTAAAAGACATATGATCAAAGATTACCGACCCTACATTGTAAAAAGAGCGTATCTGAAATTCCAGAAATTTTATGCTAGACACTTTCTTCGTCCTCAGTTGGAGCATTTGGGTAAAGGATTCACCTTTATGCGGCCGTGGTACGTGGAATTATTCGGTGCGCCAATTTCAATCGGAAAGTTTGCTACGGTTATTGCAACGCCGGATAAAAGAATCCGTTTGTCTGTGTGGCCGGATGAGGAAGGCAAAGGTAAAATTTCCATCGGAAACTATTGTCTTATCTGTCCGGGGGTTCGTATAAGCAGTGCTGTCGATATAACGATTGCCGACAACTGCATGATCGCAAACGGTGTTTACATCACTGATTCGGACTGGCATGGAATCTATGACCGTGTTTCTTATGGAACTGCGAGTCCCGTAAACATAGAAAAAAACGTATGGATAGGGGACAGTGCATTTGTGTTCAAGGGCGTAACCATTGGTGAGAACAGTATTATTGGCGCCGGTGCCATTGTTGTTGATTCGGTTCCTCCCAACTGTGTGGCTGCCGGAAACCCGGCCCGGGTGGTTAAAACACTGGATCCGGAAGAAGCGTTGACAACCCGTGCTGCTTTTTTTTCGGATCCGGTCAAACTTGCGCGAGACTTTGTAGAATGGGAGCAGACCAACCTGCAAGGTAATACGTTGTTTGGGTGGCTTCGCCATATGTTGTTTCCTGGAAAGGGAGATTAGTGTCCGGTGAACAGCGTTCACAAGATTTGACTTTTCAAAAATTGCTGAAATGCTTATAAAGCCTTCTCAGTAATAATGACGGCAAAATCATCGAAAGGAGAATCCTTGAAGATTCTAAAGTATTTCAAAATCGGCATTCCCATCTTGCTGGTGGTTGTTTTTGTCTTGTTTTTACACAAGAACCTTCCCCGAACAGCAGTCGTACAAATCACGGGTACGGATGTCAAGCGTGTGGATATGGGCAGCACCAAATCGAAAAAAGTACAGGCAGACTCTCAGGACAACGTGCTTAGACAAACTTCTGATGTCAGGTTTATCAACACAATTTCAAAAAACGGCAAAACAATGGTTTTCCGCAACCAAGATACGGGTTGGGGGTGGCCACCTTATTTCAAATTCAGCAGTGCCGACCTGACAGCCAAAGCGCAGTCTATTTCTCTTTCAACAGAAAAAGTTTGGGTTCTTATAAAATATTATGGCTGGAGAATTCGCATATTCTCAATGTTTCCCAATGCAGTGAGTTTGAAGGTCGTCGAACGGGATTATACGCATTTGCCATTGTTTAACATTGTTTTTATATCCACACTGATTATTTTAGGGTTCATCATTAAAAGAAAAATCAGAAAGGTTTACGGGTGGATTAAAGGGGATAAGAATTCAAGCCCCGCACCTGATGCCTAATTACCGAAACAGGAATTGTAAATGACAAATGGACTGTGAGTAGTGATTCGGTATTTAAATAGAAAATAAGTTAGTTAGCGTTTACCTATTTTCTCTTATCAAATCGAGCTCAAAATGTTCCGCACTTTCTCAGGTTTAGATTTTTCTTGTCGCTCCTCCGGCTAAGTATTGGGGGCTAAGCCCAAAAGATGTCGACTTTTATGGAAATACTGTCGGCGCCATAGAAATTCACGGCTCAACTCCGGGTTTTTACAGCACCTGGTAAGAAAACCAGGATAGATTTCCAATTATTCAATCGACCCATTTACAGAAAGGAGCAACCGATGCCTCTGATTAAAACCATCAATCCCGAAAATGCAGAGGGACAAACCAAAGAAATTTTTGACAAGATGCAAAAAACTATGGGCGTAATTCCCGCCCCGCTGCAGCTTGCCAGCGTTAGCCCCTTGATGTTGAAAGTGACCTGGCAAACAATTCAGTATTACTCGCAGCATCCGAATCTGGGATTTGGCCTACTTTCCACGATTCGTTATCTTGTGGCCCGGCAATACAATTATGTTTTTTGCACCAGTTTCAATAAAAATATTTTAATGATGCAGGGTATGTCGGAAGAAGACATCGAAAAAATCGTGGGAGATCCCCTCCAGGCCCCTCTGGAAGATAAGGAACGCGATATGTTGGCATTTGTGATGAAGGCGATCAAAACGCCCGATGCGGTTGTACAGGAAGACATGGATCATCTGCATGAACTGGGATGGACGGACAGCGACATTCTGGATGCCCTGACGCATGGTACCAACATGGTTGGATCCAGCATCCTGATGAAAACCTTTAAAATGGATCAGACATGCTAGAACCTCAGGGGGATAACCAGGAAGGAATGGATTCTTTTGAAATATTTCTTATCTGACAGGATCAACAGGATGAATTGGATTTTTTCACGGTTTCATCCGCAAAACGCGAATTTAAAATGATATTAATAGTTGAGGCCATGCTTCAAAAACATGAGTAGGGAAAATCATGCCGTATTTCAGCATCGAAACCAATCAAACGATTGATCAGGCATCCAACCGGGAGCTCATGAAAAAAACGTCGACATTCATTGCCGAACTGTTGAGCAAACCAGAATCGTATGTCATGATTGCTATAAAATCAGGAACTCCCCTAATCTTTGCCGGCAGCGATGAACCGACAGCGTTTGTCCGGCTGAAGAGTATCGGACTGCCCAAAGAGCTCTGCTCGGAACTTTCCGAAAAGATCTGCGGCTTTGTTGAGCAGGAACTGAAAGTACCTCCAAATCGCGTCTTTATCGATTTCAAAGATCTTGCAAGGGATATGTTCAGCTGGAATGCAAAGACATTTTAAAACCTGAACCCGGCGCAATTATGGGTAATTAATTTCATCCCCAATCCTAAGCAGTAACGCCGGACGTTGATTATGGCAGCATAGCAAACACATTTGTAACCACTGGAATCACCTCCCATTCATATCCCATTACCGGCCTGCAAAAAGTACAGTCTAAGTCTAAATGATAAGAACTCGTTTTAGATGCATAAATATTTACTTATGTTTATAAAATAAAATATATTTATTCTATACTTGCTTTTTTATAATTTTTAATATGATAATACTTTATCGAATATATTATATTTTAATAATGAATGAAATAAACTTATGTGAGAGGTGTATTCAATGTTTTATGGCATTATTGCATTAGGCGGTCTCGGTGCGGCTCTTGGTTTAATAGCTCTGTTTTTACCATTACCCATATTATTGAACATAGCATTAATTTCATTAGGGGCGGGATTGTTACTGCTTGGCGTTGCTGTAAAAAAGGTAGTGGATGGTTTAAAAGCATTAATGGCGCCTCCGAAAGAGTAACTATGAGTAAGGTGCCAATCACAGCATCAACCGTATATTGGCAATAAGGAATCAGTTGGTAGGGTAAAAGGGAGAATGATTTTCCGGTTTTGCACAGAAACCGGGCTACCGGTGCTCTGTCCTTTTTAAAAGGGAAGTAAGCTCTGACTGTTTTCAGAGAAAAATTCCTGACACTGTCACATTTTCTCTTGAAGACGGTCCTGTTTATGCTACTTTTTTTACTTTACTTCATAAAGGAGCAGCCCATGACACGAAGAATGAAAGTGATGGCGGCAGTGGATCTGTCTGACTATTCAGAAACCATTATCCGATACAGTGGTCTGATGGCGATGAAACTGAATGCGGACCTTATATTGGTCAACGTCATCAATCAGCGGGATTTGGATATGATTCACCGGACCATGATCTCCTATGAATCCTTTTCTTATCAGGATTACCTGTCGGGACAGGAAGAGGACCGAAAAGCAAAAATGGAAGATTTGATTGCAACCTCATGCCCTGATACAATTCATTGTCGTTATTTGATTCGGACCGGCGTTCCGTACCACGAGTTGCTTGACGCCATTGAAAGCGAAGGGCCGGACTTGATGGTTGTAGGGAAAAAAGGACGAACAAACCTGGTTGATGTTTTGGTCGGCTCAACCGCAAGGAAATTGTATCGGACATCTCCCGTACCGTTGCTGACTATTCCTGCGGGCTTCGATGACAAAGGCTCAGAAAGATAGAACGAACACATTATTCCAGTATAACGACAGACTCTAACCCAATTTTGCAAAAGCTGGAGGGCTTCAAAGCAAAGGCCTTCTTAAGGATGAAGCTATAATCCGCTACCGCGATCCCTTTTGACAACACGGGATCTGAACTCCTCCAGCTTTCACATATTGTTTATGCAGCCTTGGAGTATACCATTCCAGCCATCTTCCTTATTGGTCATTTCTAATTGTCTCAGGGAAAAAATGTTTTTTATCAAAATTCGGTTTGATTCAATCGCTGGTATTGATTCAGCAAATCTCTCATTTCCGGATGGACATTATTTAACGGCGACTGACTTTTACACGGTGTAAAAATTACGGACAGATCTTAGTCTTAACCTTTTCGACCGGCCCCCCTCCGAGAATTGATTTTAAGCATAAATTCAATGGTATCTGTAAAATACTGCCTGCTTTTCTCAAATGGCATGTCCATTGCTCAGAAAATGCCAGACCAATGTTGGTCTGCATGTAACGAACTGTTCTGAAATTGCAATCGTACATTTGGTTTTAATCAATAAGAAAAGAATCGAGGAGGGCAAATGTCACATAAAACCGTGGTGGACCATGATTTCGATCCCTTGCCGGCTGAAAAAGTTCACGATCGGAAATGGTCGTGGAAGAGTCGACCGGGATACAAGCCCATATTTATGATTGCAGCGGCATTAGTGTTCACTTTCCTGGTCATGATGCCACCTACGCAGGGGATGCTGGAGTTGGTCAAAACCGTCCAACCTTCCGGTTACAAGCTTCCGCCCGGAGCAACCACGATTGCCGATGCCGTAAACAAAAAGCTGAGACCCGAGGCATTTAATGTCGATCTATCCGTCGGGGAAGATGCCGCCAAAAAAGATGGGCATAAGAGCATCAAACCTCTTTTCACCTACTATGAGGTTGCTCAAATGGCCAAAATGACGGTCTGTATTTTGTTTCTAGTCGCGTTTTTGTGGGGAACGGAGACCTTGCCTTTGGGGGCTACGGATATTCTCGTGGGGGTGCTGCTGTATCTTTTTGCCATATTGCCGATCAATGAGATTTCAAGAGCGTATATGAAAGATGCCGTGTTTTTCATTTTCGGTATTCTGGCCGTGGCCGTGGGGGTGGCAAAGACCGGGCTGGATAAACGCATCGGTTTGATCTTGCTTAGCCGCATAAAAAATGCAAAGGCCTTCGCCTTTATCTTTTTGCCCATGTTATCCGTTTCGGCAGGATTTCTCTCCGAACATGCACTGGTGGCATTGCTTATTCCCGTTCTAATGGGAATTTACAAGGTGACCTGTAAAAGTCATGGAATAAAAAAAGATCGTGCATTGGCCATTTTTCTTTTGTTGGGAGTTTGTTTTGCGGCCAATCAGGGTGGTCCGGGATCACCGGCGGCCGGTGGTCGCAACGCCATCATGGTGGGTTACTTAGCCGACTACGGCATGCCCATCAGCTTTTTAGAATGGATGAAAATCGGTTTTCCTTTTGTGCCGGTCATGTCCTGGGTGATAGGACTGTACATGTACCTGAGATTGAAACCCAAGTTTACGGTCAACGATGTCAACCCTAGCGAGGTAGTCAAGGCAGAAGTGAAAAACATGCCGAAGTTCGGCGGCCAGGAAGCGATTATGGCTGTGATTCTCGTTTTGCTTGTGCTGGCGTGGATTTTGATAGGCGAACATGCAGGACTGGGGGGACCGACTCTGTATGCCGTCATGGCCATGTTTATATGCCGGATTTTGCGATGGGAAGATATTCAAAGTGGTGTTGCCTTTGATGTGGTTGGATTGTATGCAGCTGCCTGTGCCATGGGTGTGGCCCTCAAATTTACCGGCGGGGCTTTGTGGCTGGCCAGCACCTTTGTCAATCTTCTTCCCGACGCACTGACAAAAGGAGACGGGCTTGTAATCGGCGTAAGCCTGCTCACCGGTGTTATGACCAATTTCATGAGTGACGGTGCCACGGTGGCTGCTTTAGGGCCCATTGTGCTGCCAATGGCTACCTTGGCAAACGTAAGCGTTTGGAAAGTGGGATTGATTACTTCATTTTCCTCTTCATTCGCCAATTTTTTGGTTGTCGGCACGCCCAACAACGCTATATGTTTTGGAATGGGCAAGGATCCGGAAACCGGCGAACGGTTGTTGGAGGTAATGGATTTTGTAAAATATGGCGTCCCTGTCACGTTTCTCGCATGGGCAGTGCTTTGGCTCTGGGCGGTGTTGGGATACTGGAAATTCCTTTCTTGGTAATGAAATGACAAGATATAGGTAATGAAACGATGAAAAGAACCCTATATAAGAAGCTAAAAATAAAGCTGATCAGCATCACCCTGGTGGTATCCATCGGCCCGCTTGTTCTTCTGGGAGCCGCCATTTACTACCAGTTTAACAAGATCTATAAAGCGCAAATCGAAGATCAAATTCTCCATTTGGCCAAGTCGGAGAGTAACGCGCTGGATGTATTTTTAAAGGAACGTACCAGCATTTTGGCCATGATCGTGGAAACCCAGTCCTTTGAAATGCTCAGCAAACAGCAGAACCTAAGCCACCTTTTCAAAGCGGTCAACCGTCGCACCGAGGGGCTGGGTTTGGTGGACCTGGGCATCATCGACCAACACGGGCAGCAATTGGCCTACGCCGGACCATACAGTTTATACGGGTTGAACTATTTTGAGCAGCCATGGTTTGATGAAGTCATGCGGCGGGGAACCTATATCAGCGATGTTTATATGGGATTTCGTCAGGTTCCCCACTTTATCATCGCGGTGAAGGGTGAGTCAGGCAGCAGCAACTGGATACTCAGGGCCACTATTGACTCGGAAATCTTCAACCGACTGGTGCGTAGCGCGCAAGTGGGTGGGACCGGCGACGCCTATATTATCAACCAAGAAGGCTTTTTCCAAACCAGCCCGCGTTTTGATGGCGCCGTCCTCAGCCGTTCGAACATCAATACCCAACGGTTCGGTGAGGGTACAACGGTGGTCGAACAGAAAGACTCGAAGGGCGGTACACGTTTTATTGGCGGGTCATGGCTCAAGGGTGATGACTGGATGTTGGTGGTCAGTCAGGCCGGCCGCGAGAAGAGTGGGTGGATGGGCGGTGCCCGCAATACGGCAATACTTATCATTGTCATCGGTGGCGTGGCCATTCTTCTGGCGATTGTGCTGATTTCCCACACATTGTTCCGTCACCTGGAGCGGTCCGATCGTGAGATTGGGGAACTCAGCGCTCAAATGATTCAGCAGGACAAGTTGGCGGCGCTGGGTAAAATGGCAACGGGGATTGCCCATGAAATCAACAACCCTTTGGCGGTAATTGGTGAAAAAGCGGGGTGGATGGCGGACCTGCTGGCTGATGAAGAATTTCAAAACAGTCAAAATTACATGGAGTTTGCAACATCCATTGAAAAAATCGAGGAACATGTGGACCGGGCCAAAAAGATTACCCATTCCATGTTGGGGTTTGCCAGGCGCATGGAACCGCGCCTGGATGATGTGGAGATCAACACGGTGCTTGACCGCACTATTGAGATGTTGAATAATCATGCAAGGATCAATAACATCGAGATCCGGAAACGGTATTCCGATCAACTACCGGTCATCGCCAGTGACGAATCTCAGTTACAGCAGGTTTTCATGAATCTGATCAACAACGCCGTTGATGCCATCGGTAACGATGGAATCATCGAGGTTACGACAAAAAGAAAAGATCAATGGTTGATTATTGGCATCAGCGATGATGGCCCCGGAATTCCTCGGTCCGTTCAAAAGAGAGTTTTCGACCCATTTTATACAACCAAACCCAACGGCAAGGGCACCGGGCTGGGGTTGTCCATCAGTTATCGCATCATAGAGAAAATGGGTGGCAACATTCGTTTAGAAAGCGAGGAAGGACAGGGGACTGCTTTTTTAGTGTACCTGCCGGTTGTGCTGCCGGAGAAAAAGTAGTTTCGCTTAGCATATAATGGGTGCTATCTACTCATTACTTGTATTAATTTCCAAAATATTACTCAATTTTCAATTGGTTGAAAGGGAGGTGCTCAAGTGAATACTTTCAGGATACTGGTAGTAGACGACGAAATCGATTTCCAGGAGACCATCGTCAATCGTTTGAAAAAGCGAAATTTACATGCCATTGGTGTCGCCAGCGGTGAAGATGCGATTCAAGCGCTTGAAGATGAACTATATGACGTTGTGCTTTTGGATATCAAAATGCCGGGCGGAATGGATGGTATCGAAACATTGAGGGAAATCAAACGTATACAGCCACTAGTGGAGGTTTTGCTGCTTACCGGCCATGCATCCGTCGAGACAAGCATTGAGGGGATGAAACAGGGAGCCTTCGATTATCTGATAAAACCCGTTAAGTTTGATGACCTGCTTAACAAGATGGCACAGGCCTTCCAAAAAAAGGCAGCCCATGACTCGAAAATTCGGGATGCCAAAATCCAGGAATTGATCCGTTATCCCAGCCGTGTTTTTGGGCAGGAGGAAGAAGATGGAAAAGATTTCTAATCTTGACGGTGACAAAGCACATAAGCTACCCGAAAAAAGATTCAAAACCTTTGATGAGATCGGGCCGAGATCTGCTATCGTAGCCCAGGTCAAATGGCGGCAGGAAGTGAATGACCAAGAGACTATTCGATACGGTATGGGCATGCGATATATCAAATAGAGTGAAGATATGTAGAAAACAGCTTCCGCGTGGGGGTGGCTCGGCGTGGGGGTGGCACGGCAAGCGATTGACATTGCAATAAAAAATGCCCGTAAGAACAGAAAGGGTGCATTCTTTCATGTCTCAGTTTCGTGTTGACCAGCGTCTGAAAAGGGAGAAGTTGGATGGGCGACTGGTATACTTCTGTGCCGAATACGATATCTGGATTGCCCAAACACGGGAACGTTTTGCAGGCAAACAAGTGTCTCCTTTTCCTTTTACATTATTCGAAAACGATATTTGCTTGTGACCCCTTTTTCATTCCCAAACTTTTAGCTCATAAGATTTGGGCAGATGCGCTGTCCCTTTGACGCACGGCAGGCCGGTTTCTATATGGATACGGTCAATGATCTCATCAAGCTTATCACAAAACCCACCATTTTCAATTTGCCACCCGCTCTCTGTTTTTTGGGAAAAAGCACAGGTGCAAAAATGAATTACATCAGAACCTTTTGCTTTCAATATTTTTGCCAGCTCAACGCTATTTTCACCCGGACAGCGACAAGTAAAGATACCTGCAGGTATGCATTCGCTGTATTTTTTGAACCCTTCTTTTGTCTCTATCATGCAATTAAAGCAATTTGTCAGCGGACATCTGGTTTCGTTTTTTTCGCAACGAATAATTGCAACTTTAGTCATGTTATCTCCTTTTAAAATTTTGTATACTTTGAGCTTGGTTATCTGTCAATCTATCTTTGTTAGGATTTTTTGGTCTATAAACGTTAATGATGCTTTTTGGACGTTTCCTTGGCATTGTTAATTAAGAAATCTTCACATTATCAGTGGAAGTATGGTATCGTGGCCTTGATAATCTTTTCGAACTTGTTATCCATGGCCCTCGACAGCTTTCAAAGGAGGGACTCAAAGCCCTCATTGAGAAAGCGGGAACGTTGATCAGAAAATACATCAGCACTCCGAAAAATTTGAAAGCGTTGCGGCGGTGAACCTGCTATTGTTGAATGGAATTGTTTCTACGCCGATTTCAACCAATTCTTCTATCCCGGATACCGGCTTGGTGTATTGCTGCAATAGTTGTGTACCGTTAACGGCACACAACTAATTTAATGCAATAAAGTGCAAACAACTGAGCTCAGTGATTAACACGTTATCGCGCCGAGCAAAACTCGGCGTATTTTGTAAGGTGGCAATTAAGAGGAAGTATTTATGAGTGATGAAAACAAATCAAGACTGGTGATGCTGGAGAAATTGTTATCCCGTACGCAGGATATAAAGCGCACTAAGGCCACAGACAGCAGACAGCAGACATGAAAGGGGATATCGAACCGCCCGGGAGAATCTGACTGATCTTGTGGATACCGGTTCTTTTGTAGAATACGGCCAACTGGCAGTTGCCGCACAACGTCAGCGTCAGAAATATGAAGACCTGCAGATTAACACAGCGGCAGACGGTGTCATCACGGGCACGGCCACCATCAACCGGGATTTGTTCGGCAAAGACAGGGGCCAGGTCGCTGTTGTAATTTATGATTACTCGGTTCTGGCAGGCACACAGGGGTATTTTCACCATAAAAAACTGGACCGCATTTTCGATATAGCAGAAGATTTGAAGCTGCCGGTCATCATGTACACCGAAGGCGGGGGAGGCCGTCCTGGAGATGTCGATGTCCGAACCATGATTGCCGGTCTTAATTTAAAGAGTTTTTTTACCTGGGCCAAACTCAGCGGCCAGGTACCACGCATTGCCATTAACAATGGATTTTGCTTTGCCGGAAATGCCGCCTTTTTCGGATGTGCCGACATTACGATCGCCACGCGTACTTCCTGGATCGGCATGGCCGGACCTGCCATGATCGAGGGGGGAGGACTGGGGCATTATAAACCAACGGAAGTCGGCCCCATCGATGTACAGGAAAAAAACGGTGTGGTGGATATTGTTGCAGAAGATGAAGCTGACGCGACCGTAATTGCTAAAAAATTGCTGAGTTATTTTCAGGGGCCAATCGGAAACTGGTCCTGCAATGATCAATCGGCACTTCGATATATCGTTCCGGATAACCGGCGAAGGACATATCAGGTACGCAAGGCGATCCAAGTTCTGGCTGACAAAGATTCATTTATGGAATTACGGCGCGGCTATGGACCGGGTATGGTAACGGGCTTTATACGGCTGGAGGGTAAACCGATTGGGTTGATTGCTAATAACTGCATGCACCTGGCCGGAGCTGTGGATGCGGAAGGCGCTGAAAAAGCATCGCGTTTTCTGCAGCTTTGCGATGCCTTCGATATGCCGATTCTTTCCCTTACCGACACCCCAGGGTTTATGGTCGGACCTGAAAGCGAAACACAGGCTGCGGTCCGCCGGATGTCAAGCCTTTTTGTTTCATTTGCAAGTGTGACTGTTCCGGTTGTCGCCATTGTTCTTCGCAAGGGGTATGGTCTTGGCGCCATGGCCATGACTGGCGGTAGTTTTCTCACACCTGTTTACATTGCTGCATGGCCGACCGGTGAATTCGGCGGTATGGGCCTGGAAGGGGCTGTAAAACTGGGTTACAAAAAAGAACTGGCCGCAGTCGAGGATGGAGCTGAACGCAAGGCGCTGTTTGATAAGCTTGTCGCCGCCATGTATGAGATCGGTAAGGCAACCGAAGCTGCGGCTCATTTGGAGATCGATGCCGTCATTGACCCGGCAGACACAAAGGAAGTTATTCTAAAAGCCCTAAACGCGGTACCGAAGAGAGAGGGGCCCTTCAAGCAGCGCCGCAATTTTGTCGACACATGGTAACAACACGAAGAGTTATCAAAATGATAGGGGCGATAATCAAGGATTTTAATTGTAACCGTTTCATACATCTCGGCTCTTTATAGGCAATTTTCAAAGGTTTTTTTAAAATTGTGAAAATATCCAACTTATCAGGAGGTTAAATGGGACAGCAGATTTCTAGAAGAATGTTTTTGAAAGGAGGTATGGCAGCTGCTGCCGGGGTGGCAGTCTCAAGTCTTCCAGGAGCGGCGTCAGCCGCCAAACCTGATGAGGCAACGCATCTGGCAACCCTGCTGGATATCAGCAAGTGTATCGGCTGTGAAGAATGCGTGTATGCCTGCTCGGAGGTCAATTTTGAAAAATTTCCCGATCCAAAGAAACCCTATCCGAAAATGTACCCCAACCGAGTTCCGATTGAAGACTGGTCCGAAAAACAGGATGTGAATGACCGGTTGACCCCTTACAACTGGTTGTTTATTCAGCATGCCGAAGTAGAAATCGACGGTGAAGAGACGGAACTGACAATCCCCCGACGATGCATGCATTGCGTCAACCCGCCTTGCGTAAAGCTTTGTCCATGGGGATCAGCGAAACAGCTGAAAAACGGCATCTCAAGGATAGATTCGGATATTTGTTTGGGCGGGTCCAAATGCAACAAGGTCTGCCCGTGGGATGTTCCCCAGCGTCAAACGGGAACGGGATTGTATTTGGACCTTTTGCCTTCCCTGGCCGGAAACGGTGTCATGTACAAATGCGACCGCTGTTACCAACGGATAGAGGAGGGTGAACTGCCGGCCTGCATTGAGGCTTGTCCGGAAGATGTTCAGACCATCGGTCCCAGGGATGAAATCATTAAAAAGGCCCATGCCCTGGCCAAAGAAATCAACGGCTATATCTATGGAGAAAATGAAAATGGCGGCACAAATACTATTTATGTCTCGCCG